>URVF01000042.1 GCA_900551185.1 uncultured Collinsella sp.
GATCTACACGCGTAAGATCGTCGGCAGCGTCAGATGTGTATAAGAGACAGCACCCCAGGCGCCGCAATTAACTAAATTTGGCCCCGTTTGGGGCCATTTGTCGTTCGAGTGAATTGTTGCCGTAAGGCCCAGCTTTTACGCCTCGCGCAGCCAATCGAACGCGACACGCACCGTGCCGTCGGACACATAGACGATACCAGCGCGCTCAAAGCCGGCCTTTATGATGGCACCCTGCATGGGCAGGTTATCCTGATGCGTGTCGATACGCAGGTGGTCGGCACGCTCCTTGGCAAAGGCAAACATCGCAGCCGCGATACCGTGCACGGTGCCGTCGGATGCCACACGGTGCAGCACGACGTACGGATTGTCGCTACGCCATTGCCCGTCCTCAATTACGTCATAGCACTCGTCCGGGCCCGGTAAAAAGGCAAACGTCGCCACCACGCGGCCGTCGACTTCGCACACATAGCTGCCACCAGCGGCAATATCGGCAGCCAGCTGCTCGGCAGAAGGCGTGCCCTCGGGCCACTGCGTGGCGTTGCCATGCGCGCGCATAAAGGCGCGGGCCGCGTCATAGATAGCCATGACGGCGGGAATGTCGGTATCGAGGGTTTTTCTGATCATCACGCGGCGACCTCATGTTTATTGGTATCACTTTGATTGAGCAATGATACCAACGTTTGGAGAAGGGCGCGAAACAGATGGGAAGCAAAAAGCGAGCCGCCTGGTCAAAGGCCAAAAGCGAGTTTTTGGGCGCTGCTACCGGCGGCGATATGAGCGACCTGTTTGCGCGCGAGGACGAGCGCCGCGACGCCCTGGACGCCGAGCGCGATGAGGCCTGGCGCTACAAGTCGTGCGAGCGCAAAAACCGTTACGACACGCGCGCCGAGGCCGAGGCCGTTATGGCCGAATGCGAAAACCGCGGGCGGCGTGGTTTGGCCTGCTACAAATGCGAATACTGCGGCGGATGGCACCTGACGTCGCACCCTTGGAAATAGGCGCCGCTTCGGCACGGCACTGACGGAGCGCCAGCTATCGCGCGCAAGCTACGGGCCCGGCGGCACCAAAACATCGTAACGAACGGCCTTGCCCGCAAGTTGATAGCTCGGCTTAACGCCGGCAAGCAGTGGCCCCTTCACCGGCCGCTTGATAACGACCTTGCGCGGATGCACCGCAAGCGCGGCTTCGACCAACGTCTCCTCATCGGCGCACGGCTGTTCCAGATGATGCAAGAGTTGGAACTTCTTTTTAACCGCCGCGCTCTTGGTGCGCTCGGGAAACATGGGGTCCAGATACACCACGTCGGGAGCGGTGAGCTCGCCCCGCCCGATCAGCTCAGCTGCATGGCAAAGGCCGGCAATGCTGTCCTCACCCGCATGTAAGCGCATGCGCGACACGGCAGCCGCAAGCGCCGGATCATCTGCCGCGCGATCCAAGGCGTCCTTGAGGAGCGCCGCGATCACGCAATCCTGCTCATACAGATCGACGGTAAAGCCCGCGGCCGCCAGCAGCAGCGAATCCTCGCCAAAGCCTGCCGTGGCGTCAATCGCCCATGGGCTCTCGATGCCTTTTGCGCGCGCAGCCTTTACCAGCAGTTCTTGCTGCAGACGGCCCTGCTTGAGCCGTGGAAGCATGCGGCCAAAATCGGCACGCAGCTCCATCGTGCCGTCGGTGAGCGTGAGGCCCTCGGACTTCCCGATCAGCTCAAGCCCCGCGGACCGAGCAACAGAAAAGGGATCGACGACGCCCATGGGTACTCCTTAACAAGCAAAACGAATACGTGAGCGCCGTTTATGTCGGCACCCAACCGTCCGCTATTGTCCCACATGCGACATGGCCCACAGCATCCCAATGCAAAGCACCGCCATCAATCCCGTGCACACGGCAGCGATCACAGAATCACCCATGCGCCTTCCCAACGACCGCGGCTCATGCACTTGCCCTGCTCCGTACATCATGGCTCCTCCTTCGGTCCAGCTCTTACCATGGACCCATCATCGCAGCGCCGCGCATACGCTGCCATCGATTTGACTTACGCCCAGCTTTCCTTTTTGAAAGGTTGGGTTTGGCTGCGCGGGCTCAATGCGCTTTCAAACGCATGCATCGCCGCGTTGAACTACAATGTGCTTCACCATATGTGCAGTACATTGGGTGCGCCAAGTTGGCGTACTCGTATCGAAAGGACCAGCCATGAGCTTCACTCGCAAGACTCTCAAAATCCTTGCTCTCATCTACTTTGTTTTGGGCATCGCCAGCCTCGTCACCGCCGGCGTCGGTATCGCCACGGGCGGTCTCGATTCCACGTACGGTTCGTACGCCACGCTCGCAGCGGTCGTGCTTATCGCCAAGGGTCTCGTCGACCTTGCCGCAGGCGTCGCCGGTATCAAGGGCGCCAACAAGCCTTCGCAGGTGGACGGCGCGTTTAAGCTCGGTATTGTTGCCGCGGTCGCCACGCTTGCCCAAGCGGTGCTCACGCTTCCCGCGTTTGGCGGCGACGCCATCAACTTTGGCGCCTTTGTCATCGTGGTGTACGACCTGTTCTTTGTTCAGCAGGCACACGCCGTTAAGGCCGAGAACAAGGACCGCCTATAAGCGCTCGCTTCTCATAACCCCTGCAGCCAAGCAACTAAAAAGGGCCGATCGCGCATCTCCGCGGTCGGCCCTTTACGTTTGCCCAGATAAAACCTACCAAAATAAACCTGTCCCTTTTTGGCAGGTTGTTAGCCGTGGCGGTACTCGGCGATGATGAAGTCGATGTCAGTCTGAAGGGTATCGAGGTTTGCCAAGCGCTCTTTGTCGGCGGGGCGCGTGCGGTAGTAGTACGGCGTCATCTGGAACACCGCCTCGATGTCCGCCTGGGTCTGAAGCGTAATAATCGCAGACACCCGCTGCGTTCCGACCAACTCGAGCTCGGTGGTCTTCGGCAGCTTCTCATCGTTAAGGTACGGCGTGTCGTAGAGTACCTCCTTGAGCCCAAAGAGGTGACGAGCACCCGGCACCACGGTGTAGAGCGAGCCCTCGGGCGCCAGTACGCGGGCAAACTCGCGCTCGTTAAAGGGAGCAAAGAGCTCGGTCACCATATCGAAGGCGCCATCGGCCACGGGGATATCCTTCATGTTGGCCACAAAATAGGTCGCATCGCCGCGCTTGGCGGCCAGGCGCACCATCTCTTTGCCCAAGTCGAACCCGTAAGCGTCCACGCCCGGCACCGCGCCCATGGCGCTGGTGTAGTAGCCCTCGCCACAGCAAATATCGAGCAGCGTCATGGGGCCATTCGTAGACGCGGCGCGCCCAGACGCCTGCTTGCGCACCAGCTCGACCATCACATCGCGCAACGGCGCGTAGTATCCACGGTTCAGAAAGTCGCGACGGCTGCGTGCCTGCGACTTGGGATCGCCCATGGAGTCGCCGCTCTTGGACGAGCGCAGCAGATATAGATAGCCCTCGCGCGCACGGTCAAACCGGTGTCCGCCCGCGCACACAGCACCGCGTTCGTCATCCACCAGCGGCTCATGGCAAACGGGACACAACAACATGGCAACTCCTTAGCGCGGACTACACAACGCCCACCATTGTCGCACGCCTTCCCCGCCTAGTCATTGGAGACGTTCTTGAATGACTAGTCGTTTTAGAACGTCCCCAATGACTACAAGGAGTGTCCCCAGCTGCCGGCAGAAAAGGAACGTCCCTAAGTGCCGACTGGTTGCATTAGGAGTATCATTGTCTGCGCAAATAAGCACGATATAGCATGTTAGAGATTGAGAGCGTATGGCTGATACCGCATCTAAGCACATCGATATGACCACCGGCTCGCTGTGGCGCAATATTCCCCTGTTCGCCTTCCCCGTGGCCGCCACGAGCATCTTGGAGCAGCTGTCGAACCTCATCGCCACGGTCATTATCGGCAACTTCTCGGGCGACCAGGGAACCCTCGCCATGGCGGCGGTCGGCTCCAATGTTCCGCTTACCAGCCTTATGCTCAACCTGTTTATTGGCATGTCGCTTGGCTCCAACGTGGTCATCGCCAACGCTATCGGCCGCGACGATCAGAGCATGGTCAAACGCGCCGTCCATACCTCGATTTTAATGGCGCTCGTGGGCTTTGTCGTCATCGCGCTGGGCGAGATCTTTGCCGAGCCCATGCTCGCCGCCCTCAACGTTCCCGCCGAAACCATGCCGCTCGCTTCGCTCTACCTGCGCGTCTTTTTGCTGAGCATGCCCTCGATCTTGCTCTACAACTTTGAGGCTGCGATCTTCCGCTCCGTCGGCATCACCCGCATGCCGCTGCAGGCGCTTGCCGTGTCCACCGTCCTCAACATTGGCCTGGACCTCATCTTTGTCCCCGTACTCCACTGGGGTGTCGCGGGCGTCGCCATCGCCACCGCCATCGCCTACACCGTCAGCGCCGCCACACTCTTTATCCGCCTGCTCAAGACCGACTCCGTCGTCCGCGTCACCCCACGCGACCTGGCTATCGACCCCGTCGCCCTCAAGCGCATCGTCAAGATCGGCCTGCCAGCCGGCATCCAAAGCGCCGTCTTTGCCGTA
This sequence comes from uncultured Collinsella sp., assembly GCA_900551185.1. Classification (GTDB taxonomy): domain Bacteria; phylum Actinomycetota; class Coriobacteriia; order Coriobacteriales; family Coriobacteriaceae; genus Collinsella. The sequence continues at coordinate 4,549 of URVF01000042.1, forward strand.
GCCAACATCATCATCCAGTCCGCCATCAACAGCCTGGGCACCGAGGTCATGGCGGCATCGAGCGCCGCCATGAGCTTGGAGTACGTATGCTACAACCTGCTCAACAGCTTTAGCCAGGCGTGCACCACCTTTGTGGGACAAAACCACGGTGCCCGCCAGATCGACCGCTGCACCAAAACGCTCAAGGTCTGCCTGGTCGAAGGCGGTATCGTCGCGCTCACCACGATCATCGTTATTGTCGGCCTGGGGCGCGAGATCTTGTCGCTGTTCAACAGCGATCCCAACATCGTCTCAATCGGCTATATCCGCGTGTGCTCGATCTTCCCGGCGTACGCCTTTAGCATGTTCTACGAAAACATGTCAGGCTACCTGCGCGGCTTTGGCATCTCGCTCACACCCGCCCTCATCACCATGATCTGCGTCTGCGGCATCCGCTTCTACTGGGTGTTCTGCGTGTTCCCGCACTTCCGCACCTTTGCGAACATCATGATGGTCTACCCCATCAGCCTGGGCACCACGGCGTTCTTTATGGTCGTGGCGGTACTACTTTGCCACCCGGCACGCACCTATCGCGCCACCAAAGCCAAAGCGACAGCCCGCTAAACACCGCACTCAACGCCACGACAGTCATTAATTGACAATATGCGAGCTCATATAGTCGATAAAGCGCCTCGTGGCGATAGGCATGGTGTCCCAGCTGCGCCAGGCGGCCACCACGTCGCGCGAGGGGGCATGCACGATGGGCCGCACACGAATATCGGCTCGCATGCCCTCCACAGTACGACGGTAGAGCATGCTCACGCCTAGGCCCTCCTCCACCATCGCCATGATGGTGTAGTCGTCAGTCACCTCGCTCGTCACGTGCGGCGACAGCCCATGCGCCGCAAATGCATCGAGCACCAGGCTCTGTTCGCCCTCATCCAGCAGTACAAACGGCTCGGACGCCAGGTCGGCGAGTGTCACCTTTTCCTTTGCCGTCAGCGGATGCGCGGCCGGCAACAATGCCACCAACTCGTCGTGATAGACCACGCGCTTCTCGAGCCCAGCGGTAAATCCGCGTGCCGTAAAGCAAAAATCAACCACGCCATCGTGCACCCACTGGGCGTTGCGCGTGTAATCGCCCTGCTTAAGGGTAAAGTGTACCCCCGGGTGCAGGGCCCCAAAGTCGCGGATCACGCGCGGCAACACGGTTCGACTCACGTTGGTAAACGTCGCGATGCGAATATCAGTCGACGAAAGCCCCAGCAGCTCCTGCCGCTTGCCCTCGAGCTCGAGCTCGGCGGTCACAATCTGGCGCAGGTACGGCAGATATTGTTTACCGTCGCGCGTAAGCGAAACGCCCTGCTTTCCGCGCTCGATAAGCGTGGTGCCCAGCTCGCGCTCGAGCGCCTTGACGGCCTGGCTCACCGCACTTTGCGTATAGCCCAACTCGTCCGCCGCGCCTTTAAGGCTGCCGCGGTCGACCACCATACAAACAATCTGATACCGCGATGCCATCGTGCCTCCACATCAATGCAGCCGTAAAACGTTTTGCCAGCGCTTTTCGCGCCTACTTTAGCGTTTCTTAATCATACTGAAGATACATTCGCTTTACTACATCAACATCTGAGAGCAGAATCCTTTGTGCGAAACCGTTCTGTAACAAAAGGAGTCCCATGGATCGCAAAAAAGCAATCGCGCTCTCATTTTCCGTTCCCGTCGCATGGGGCTTTTCGTATCCCCTCATGAAGATCGGCATGGACAGCATGAACGCCACGAGCATCGTCGCGTTGCGCTGCATCATCGCCTTTGTGGCCTGTCTGCTGCTCTTCCACAAGCGCGCGTTCCGCATCAACCGCGACCTTATGGTTCGTGCCGCTATCATCGGCGCCATTATGGCAACCGAGCTCACCTGCATGTGCTTGGGCTCTAGCCTCACTTCTGCCTCCACTGCCGGCTTTTTGCAGAGCCTGACGGTCGTGATCGTGCCGTTTGCCAACGCCGCCCTGCTGCGCCGCGCCCCCGAGCGCAAGGTGCTCATCGGCACGGCTATCGTCACCTGCGGCATGCTGCTGCTCTCGGGCGCCGACTTTACCAGCCTGAATCCCGGCGCGATCATCATGCTGCTCTCGGCCTTTATCTATGCCAGCCACATTATCGTGGCCAAGCGCTTTGTCGAAGAAGTCGATCCGCTGTCCCTGGGCGTTTGGCAGCTGGGCTTTGGCGGCCTGTTCTCGGGCATTGCCGCATGCGTCTTTGGCGGTTTCGCACTTCCCAGTACGCCCAGCGAGATCGTGGTCGTCGTTGCCCTCGCGCTCATCTGCTCTGCCTACGGCTTTATCACCCAGACGCTCGTGCAGCCCCACGTGCCCGCCGAGACCACTGGCTTCGCCTTCTCGCTCGAGCCGGTCTGCTCCGCCGTCTTTTCGTTCTTCCTGGTCGGCGAGGTCCTGAGCCCCATCGCCTTCTTTGGCGCCGCTCTCATCCTCACCGGCGTCATGGTGGCAACCGTCGAGCTTCCGCGCCTTCGCGCACATGGACAGGCTCGTATGGCAGGAGCGCCCGAGCACGTTTCGTAGACCCCACTCTTCATACAGCCGTGGCATAAAGGCAACCGGTGCGCCTTTACAATAGATGCCAACAGAGCATCTGCCATAAAGGAGCCCCATGGACACCGCGACCCGCGACCGCAACATAGCAACTTGGTTGGGCGATGCGCCGCAGCCGGTACGTGACACTACGAACCAGCTGCTCGAGCGCATCGCCCTCTTGCGTGCCGAGCAGACCATCTACCCGGCACAAGACGACATCCTCAATGCCCTCGCCTACACGCCGGCCGACCAGGTCAAAGTTGTCATCTTGGGTCAGGACCCCTATCACGGACCCAACCAGGCAATGGGACTGTCGTTCTCGGTCCCCGCGACGCAAACCAAGTTGCCGCCGAGCCTGCGCAACATCTATAAGGAACTCAAAGCCGATCTGGGTTGTCCCATTCCCGCCACGGGAGATCTAACACCATGGGCACAACAGGGCGTCCTGCTCCTCAACACTACGCTCACCGTGCGCGAGCATGCCGCTAACTCGCACGCCAAGCTTGGCTGGAACACGCTCACCGACTACGTTATCGAGCGCTGCTGTCAGCTGCCCCAACCGGTTGTCTTTTTGGCATGGGGCCGCTTTGCCCAGCAGATGGTCGAAGGTAAGCTCGTCGCAACTGGCACGGGCAAAGCAACCGACAAGTCCTGCCTGGCCTCCACGCACCCCTCGCCGCTTTCGGCCAACCGCGCCACGGCAGAACTCCCCGCCTTTATGGGGTCGCGTCCCTTCTCGGCAGCCAATCAGCTACTCGAACAGCACGGCTCGACCCCCGTCAACTGGACTTGCCTCGGCTAAAAATCGATACATCAAAAATGCGCCCGACGGCTTTCCATCGGGCGCATTTCCTATTCGGGCCAAATAAATTGTGTGCGGCCGGCCTCGCCGCCATCGATTAGCAGACTCTGCCCGGTCATAAACCGGTTGGTCACGCCCACAAAGTAGATCCACTCGGCGATCTCTTGGGCGGTGGCCCAGCGCTTAAGCGGCGTGAGCTCCATAATCTGGTTCCACAGGTGTTCGTCTTCCATCACGCAACGGTTGAGCGGCGTGATAACGCCACCCGGGTCCACACTGTTGGCGATAGCCTGCGGCGCCAGACGGTTTGCAAGGTTCTTGGTGTAGGCGATAACGCCGCCCTTGCTGGCGGCATAGTCGGGAAACTCCGATCCCGTATGCCCGCTCGCCGACCCCACATTGACCACGGATTTGATAGCCGGCACCGGCTTGGCGGCGAGCCCCTTCCCCGCAAAGGCGTAGCGCTCGGTCACGTTGATGGTGCCATACAGGTTGGCGGCGATGTCGTCAGCCGAATCCTGCGTACCGGCAACGTTCACGATTACCTGAGGTTCAAGATCGTCTGGAAACGCGTCCGGCTCGCGGACATCAACAATCAGATGGCGGTAGCGCTCGTGTTCGATCACCGCCGGCAGCAGATCAAAGCCCACGACCTCATGGCCCTCGTCCAAAAAGCGCTGCACGCATGCGGCTCCGATACCGCCCGAAGCGCCCGTGATCAAAACCCGCATACTTGCTCCTTAGGCGGTTGCGTGGCGCTCGAGGTACTCGGAGCCCACGTTCTCGCGCTCCCAGCCGCGCACGACCTTGTAGCCCACGGGGCTCAGGAAGACCTCGCACAGCAGCTCGGCGACAGCGCCGGTCAGCGAGCACATAAGGACCTGCACCCATGTCCAACCAAAGAACGTGTGGCTCACCACAATGGCAAAGACCAGGTTGTCGATAAACTGGCCAACACCCGTGGACACATAGGAGCGAAAGGCAAAGCTCGCAAAGTTATTCTTCTTGAGCATACGGCCGAGCGACTGGTTGAGCGTGGAGTTAACCACGGCAGAAACGAGCATTGCCAGCGAAGAGCCCAGCACCACGTACCAGGTGCCGCCGATGGTGGCGTTAAGGGCGGTGTTGACCTCGATCATGCCCGTGTCGTAGTAGGCGCCCCACATGCCGGGCGTGAGCGAGCATGCCCAAAAGCACAGGCTGACGGCGAGGTTGACCAGCAGCGCGAGGATAGAGATTTTGATGGATGCCTTGGCGCCAAAGCGCTTGCAGATCATGTCCTGGCACAAAAACGAGACCCAGCTCACCACAAAGCCGCAATCGAGTGCCAGATACGGCAGGCTGATAAGCTCTTTGTTGGCCAGCAGGTTCATCATGATGACGCTCACGAAAAACAGCGAAACCGTTGCCGCGGGAATGCTCCGCAACAGGACCTTGTAGTCCTCCATGACCTTCTTGATCATTATGTACTCCTTTGGTTTTAGGTTTAACGAGCAGGATATCGGACCCGAACTGCTCGGACGCCCCGGTCTTGAGACGACGGTGGGTATGATAGCCGCTCGCGCGGCATAAGGCAAACAAACGGCGCGACAGCCCCACAGGACCACCGCGCCAATGCGTTAAAAGGCCACGTTGCCAAACTCCGACAGGATAAGGTCGGGGTTGTGGTCAGTTGCCCAATCCACGTTCCACGGGCTCGTGAACAGCAGCAGCTTGCCGCCGCGCATGTCCTCGACGCGCAGCGTGTCGCGCGTGAGCGAAAGGCCCGGGATATCGATGGTGTCGGGGTCGTTCTGGATCCAGCGGATGTCCGTATAGGGCAGTGGCTGGCGACGAACCTCAACACGGTACTCGGCCTTGAGGCGGCGCTCGAGCACCTCAAACTGCAGCACGCCAACCACGCCCACGATGACGCTCTCCATGCCAGCACCCAACTCGCGGAAGATCTGGATGGCACCCTCTTGGGCAAGCTCCTCCATACCCTTGACGAACTGCTTGCGCTTGAGCGTGTCGACCTGCGTAATGCGAGCGAACATCTCGGGGGCAAACGTCGGGATCTGCGGATACTGCACGTGGCGCTTGCCGGAGCACACAGTGTCACCGATGCTAAAGATACCCGGGTCGAACAGGCCCACGATATCGCCCGCGTACGCCTCGTCCACGATGGCGCGGTCATCGGCCATCATCGACGTGCCCGTGGCCAGCTTGAGTTTACGGTTGCCCTGCATGTGGAAGGCATCCATGCCACGCTCGAACTTGCCCGAGCAAATGCGCACAAAGGCGATGCGGTCGCGGTGGTTCTTGTCCATGTTGGCCTGGATCTTAAACACAAAGCCGCTAAAGTCGTCGCGGCAGGGATCGACCGGCTCGCTGGTGAGCGTATCGGTATAGGCTGTCTCTTATACACATCTCCGAGCCCACGAGACT
>URVF01000043.1 GCA_900551185.1 uncultured Collinsella sp.
TAGTCTCGTGGGCTCGGAGATGTGTATAAGAGACAGCCCCGAGACCATCGACGCCATGGCCGAGACGCCTGCCGTTATGCCGCAGTTGCACCTGGCCGTCCAGTCAGGTTCGACACGGATCCTCAAAGAGATGAATCGCCGTTATACACGCGAGGACTATCTGGGCCTGGTCGATCGCATTCGCAACCGCATGCCCGATATCGCGCTCTCGACCGACATTATCGTTGGCTTCCCGGGCGAGACTGAAGAAGACTTTGAGCAGACGCTCTCACTTGCCGAGACGGTCCGCTATGCTCAGGCCTATACCTTCATCTATTCCAAGCGCGCCGGTACCCCGGCCGCCGAGATTGACGATCCTACGCCGCATGAGGTTATTCTCGAGCGTTTCAACCGCCTGGTTAAGGTTATCGAGACCACGGCGCACGAGTACAACCAGGGTGAGCTTCATACTGTGGTGCCGGCGCTCATTGAGGGAACGAGTAAAAAGAACGACGCGGTCCTGCTGGGCAAGAGTCCCAAGAATCAGACCGTGCATGCGCCTATCCCCGAGGGTTACAGCATCGATCAGCTTGTTGGCAAGATCGTTGATGTTGACGTTGACGTTGCCAAGACCTGGTATTTGTCCGGCTCCGTTGTGGGCGAGCCGCGCTAATGGTTTCTCCCGGGGCAGGTCTTTCCGCCGTTGCGATCGTCGGTCCGACGGCGGTTGGTAAGAGTGGTGTTGCCGACCGTTTGGCGGCTCGTCTTTCGTCCGAAGTGCTGTCGTGCGATGCGATGCAAATCTATCGCGGCATGGACATCGGTACCGCAAAGATGGCGCCCGATGAGTGTACGGCGCCGCTGCGTCTCGTCGACATTGTAGAGCCGGGTGTGGCGTACTCTGCGGCGCTTTATCAGGCTGACGCTCGCGCGCATGTTGAGCGTTTGCTTGGCGAGGGCCGCCTACCGGTGTTTTGCGGGGGTACGGGGCTGTATCTCAAGGCCGCCCTCGATGAGATGGACTTTCCCTCGGGTGAACTTGAGGACGATCGCCGTGCGGGCTATCAGGAGCTTGCCGAGCGTATTGGCGAGGAGGGACTGCATGCCCTGCTTGCCGAGCGCGACCCCGAGTCCGCTGCGGTCATCCACCCCCATAATGTTCGCCGCGTGATTCGCGCTCTCGAAATGCACGATGATGGAGTGTCCTACGCGCAGCAAAAGTCGCAGTTTAGTGTTCCGCGCGAGCATTATCACGCTCTGTGGTTTGGTCTGACGCGTAATCGCGAGATGCTCTACGAGCGCATTAACCTGCGCGTCGACCTGATGTTTGAGCAGGGCCTTGTCGATGAGGTTCGCGGTCTTATGGACCAGGGGCTGGCAGATGCCCTGACTTCGATGCAGGCGATTGGCTATAAAGAGATTATCGATGCCTTTAACGGCGTGATTTCTATGGATGAGGCTCGCGAACTCATCAAGATGCGTTCGCGTCGCTATGCCAAGCGTCAGCTTTCGTGGTTTAAACGCGATGACCGTATCGTGTGGTTCGATATGGACGAGTTTACGATCGATGAGGTCGTTGAGGACATCCTGCATCGTATTGAGGCTGTCTAATGGCTCGTTTTCCTCTTGTTTCCACGGCACCCGAGCCCGAGCGTGCCATTTTGGTTGGTGTTGAATGGCGCGACAATGCATGGCCGCTCGATCGATCGCTTGACGAGCTGGAGCGCCTTGCCCATACGGCTGGTGCCCGGTGCGTAGCGCGCTTGTCTCAGCGTTTGGTAAAGCCGTATCCTAAATCGTTTATCGGTTCCGGTAAGGTTGAAGAGCTGTGCGGCCTGGTGCATCGCATGGATGCCGATGTTGTTATCTTTGACGACGACCTGACGCCCTCGCAGCAATCCTATTTGGAGAAAGCCGTGGGCGAGCCGGTAAAGATTATCGATCGTACGGCACTGATCTTGGATATCTTTGGCCTGCATGCTCAGACGCGTGAGGGACGCCTACAGGTACAGCTGGCACAGCTTCAATATCTGTTGCCTCGTCTGCGTGGCATGTGGAGCCATCTTGCCAAGGAGCAGACGCGCGGCGGCATCGGTTCGCGCTTTGGCCAGGGTGAAAGCCAGCTCGAGGTTGACCGTCGCTTGATTCGCAATAAGATTGCTGCGCTTCGTCGTGAGCTTAAGCAGGTTGAACAGCGTCGCGATGTCCAGTCCAAGAGTCGCATTGAGTCACCGGCGTTTCGCGTCGCGTTAGCCGGTTATACCAATGCCGGTAAATCGACGTTGCTCAATCGCCTGACCGGCTCTACGGTACTTTCGCAGGACAAGCTGTTTGCTACGCTCGACCCGACGACGCGTTCGTATCACCTGCCCGGCGGTCGCGGCATGACGATCACCGATACCGTCGGCTTTATTCAAAAGCTGCCGCATGGTCTCGTTGATGCCTTTAAGTCCACGCTGTCTGAGGTTCTTGGTGCCGATCTAATTCTCAAAGTCGTAGATGCGTCTGACGAGGACTATGAGCGACAGCTGGAGGCTGTCGACCGCGTGCTTGATGAGATCGGCGCTGGAGAGCGTTTAACGCTGACCGTATTCAATAAAATCGATCTTCTCGATAGCGTTGATCGACTGAGCTTCCGTCGTCGCTATCCCGAGGCCGTGCTGTTCTCGGCCCAGACGGGCGAGGGACTCGACGATCTCGTCGACCGTATTGCTCGTGAGGCGGCTGCTACCGATGTGTTGCTCTCTGCTGATATCCCGTATCGCGAGGGCGCCCTCATTACGCTGGTGCATGAGCAGGGAACCCTTTTGCACGAGGAATATCTTGAGGACGGCGTTCGTATTGTGGCGAAGCTTCCGGCCCGTATCGCGCCGCGGCTCGAGCGTTATCGCACCGAGTAGACGAGCTCCAAAATGCCCAGAATGATGGGCTGATGCAGCAGATAAAAGGGGAGTGCATGACGTCCAAGGCTGGCGAGCGCCGGCAGGGGGTTGGCGTAGGCCCAGATTGGGGCGGTTTTATCGATTCCCTGCGCTATATGTGCGGCGAAGTATCCTGCAAGATACATAAAGATAAACGGGATGATGGGGTAGTAATCACCTGAAACAAACCCAGGGTTCGGAAATCCCAGCCACGCCAGGTAGGGGACAGGGTAGATCGTTTTGGGGATGCTCCAGGTGAGGGCGAACAACACAAGGCATAGGGACATGCCCCATCTCGCCGATATCTTCTTAAGGACGGGATCGGTCAACGCCACGATGCCGGTACATGCGGCCATGCAGTAGATGATGCCAAAATTAACCGAATCGTCTACTGAGACAAGTGTTGTTGCCAACCAGACGACGAGTGCTGCTAAGGCGTATTTGGCGGCACGTTTGATATTGTTGCGCGAAAGGGTGCACATCCAACCCGCGATAAATAAAAATACCCAGCTGATGCTGGCGCGCCAGATGTCTTGAAAGACAGTCTGGGTAAACCAGGGCATATCCCAGTCGTACAGGTAGGCGAGATCGTAGCAAGCGTGAAAACCTGCCATTGAAATCATCGTAAACCCGCGGACGGTATCAAAGATGGTGATGCGTTTTTGCATTACGAGAACCGGCGCATCAAGCCGACGACTTTGCCCAAGATAGCGGGATTCGTTGCATAGATAGGCTCCATGGTGTCATTCTCGGGTTGCAGGCGTACGCGTCCCTGCTCCTTGTAGAACGTCTTGACGGTCGCTGAACCATCAATCATGGCCACGACAATTTCGCCGTTCATGGCACTCTTTTGTTCACGGACGATGATGTAATCGCCATTGAAGATGCCGACATTGATCATTGAGCTCCCATGCACCTCAAGGATAAAGGAACCCTGATCGGTGGCGATTTCGGTCGGGATAGTAAAAGTGTCTTCGATATTCTGCTCGGCCAGAATGGGAATCCCAGCCGCGACGCGACCAACGAGCGGTAGCGAGACCGTTCCGCGAGGTGCGGTGGGCTCGTCAGATTTAGAAATTGAGACAGAGGAACCGTCCTCGTTAAAGAGTTCCAGGGCGCGCGGTTTGGTGGCATCGCGCTTGAGTAGCCCGCGCGCCTCCAGGGCAGATAGATGGGCGTGCACGGTGCTGGGGGAGGAAAGGCCCACGGCAGAAGCCATCTCGCGCACGCTGGGCGGATAACCCTTCTCCTGCTGATATTCCTTGATGAAGTCGTAAATTTGCTGCTGACGCTTGGTAATTTTGCGAGCCATCAGGGCATCCTCTCTACCCATGTCAAACAAATGTTCGAATTTTGCTTGACAGGAACAACTGTTCGAAGATAATAATAACCGAACATTCGTTCTCGCGCTAGACATTTTTGTCCGCGCGGCTTGATAAAACTGTTCTCAGCAAAACACGCGAGAGGAGAACATGATGAACGCAACGAATATGGTCCAGGGAAACCTTGCCCTTAAACTCGAGACGCCTGCAGAACCCACTTTTACGGTTGTTCAGGGTGGCCGCTCCGGCTTTCAGCCTTTGACCGTAAAGCCTGCTCGCAATCAGCAGGCTGTAGTTGCGCCGGCCCGCGTTGCCCTGATGGTTCCGGCGATTGTCGCCGTTGCCGTTGCGCTTACGCTCTTCGTTGTCCTCGCTACGTCGGTCTTTAGCGCTCGTCACGCCGCGTATGCCGAGTCCGTTTCCAACGTTACCTACGAGACTATTCGCGTTCAGCCTGGTGATTCTCTTTGGTCGCTTGCCGAGGAATATCCTATCGAAGGCCTTTCCACGCAAGAGACTTCCGACATGATCCGTAACGTCAATCATCTGGAGCATGGTTCGCTCGCCGCCGGTGCGCATCTTAAGGTTCCTGCTCGTTCGTAATCATTATCGCGCTGCGCATGGTACCCTTGTTATCGTTTAAGAGGAGGTACCATGCGCTGTCCCAAATGTGGCAAGGCACATACCCGCGTCGTTGATTCCCGTATGCAGGAGTCAAATAACACCATTAAGCGCCGTCGTGAATGTTGCTCGTGTAACTATCGCTTTACAACGTTCGAGCGATGCGAAGACCCAATTGAGGTCATTAAGTCGGACGGAACCAAGCAGCGGTTCGATCGCAATAAGCTGCTCGTCGGATTGATGCGTGCCACCATCAAGCGCGATATCGACACTAAGAAGCTTAATGAGATTATCGACGACATCGAGGTTGAGCTGCGCTCTCGCACGCTGACGGCTGTCACGTCCCATGAGTTGGGTGACATGGTGCTCAAGCGCTTGGCCAAGATCGACAAGGTGGCGTACATCCGCTTTGCCTCGGTCTACCGCGATTTCAAAGACGTCGATGAGTTTCTGCAAGAGCTCGACAAGCTAAGGTGATTCCATGTCCAACATTACCGTCAACATAAAGCGTCTCGACCCCACCGTCGAGCTTCCCAAATACGCCCATCCCACCGATGCCGGCTTGGATCTGCGCTCCAACGAGGACTGCGTCCTGAAGCCCTTCGAACGCCGTCTGGTCTCTACTGGGTTGGCTATCGCCCTGCCCGATGGCTACGCCGGCTTCGTCCAGCCCCGTAGCGGTCTCGCCATCAAACAGGGCCTGTCTATAGTCAATACGCCTGGCCTCATCGACGCCCACTACCGAGGAGAACTCAAGGTTATCCTCATCAACCTGGATCCCTCCAACAACATCCAAATCAACAAAGGCGACCGCATAGCCCAACTCGTCATCCAAGAAGTCCCCACGGTCAATCTCATAGAGGTAGACGAGCTAGACAAAACCGACCGAGGCAACGGAGGCTTCGGCTCCAGCGGCGTCGCCTAGGGGTACTCGTATCCCTCCCGCCCGGGGCTTACCTATATCATTCCATGCTCAAACATTCTCGCGTCGCTTCGCTCGCTGCGAAACTGCGCGTGGAACGATATAGGTAAGCCCCGGGCGGGCGGCTACTCGCTTGAAACAATATTTACTTTTCTAGTAAGTCGATGCGATAAAGGGACGCCTCCTTTGTCGCATCGACTTACTGTATTTATATTTTCTGGTTCCCCTTTTCAGATTCTACTGGTGGGGAATCTGGTATAGCCGCTAGTACGTTAACGCAGCTTACCTGTGGGAGGCCCCTATATATCGTCCCACGCGCAGTTTCGCAGCGCAGCGAGAATGTTTGAGCATGGGATGATATATAGGGGCCTCCCACAGGTAAGCGGACAGTCCAATGCTAGCGGATATGCGCGGGTTTTCCGCCCCAGTAGAAGCGGCAGAAGGCTCGTTTGCGCTTTTGGGGTTTGCCGGTTAGCTCCATGGTTGCAATGGCGATATCCTCGGCTGCGCGTGGACGGCGCAGGACTTCGCCATTGATGAGCAGTGCCTTGAGCGACTCCGGATGATTGTGGAGATGGCGCAACGTCACGATGAGTTCACGTGCGGTGGTGACATGCATGCTGGCACCCATGCCGGTGAGCATCGTGGTGTTGGCCTTTTCCTGGCCATAGGACTTGCCCAGCAGGATCATCGGCAGATGAGCGCACAGGCACTCGGTGACGGAGAGCCCGCCCGATTTGAGGATTGCCAGGTCGCAGCCGTGCATGAGGGCTGCCATGTCGTCCACGTAGTCCAGAACCGTGACGTTTTCGAGCTTCATGGCGTCGAAGAGCGTCTTGAGGCGGGTGGCGTATTCCTCATCCTTGCCCGGCAAAAAGACAAAGTGCATGTCCTCGAAGCTGCGCAGGAAGGGGAGTGTGCGGTCCATCTCCGCGCGAAAGCGAACGTACGGTTGAGGCAAACTGGCACCGGCCATCACCAACACAACGGTCTTGTCAGCGGGGAGATTGAACTTCTCGAGTTCTTCCTCGCGATTGTAGTCCGTATCAAACCCGGCGTGAATGGGGATGCCTGTGATGCGGATTTTGGTCTCGGGAACTTTACGGGGGCGAAGTGTCTCGGCCATAAATTCGTTGGCTACGCAGAACAGGTCGGTGTCCTTGTGGGGCCAAAAGCCTTCGACTTCGTAATCGGTCGGCACGCAGATGACCGGATAATCGATACCCGTGATGACGCGGGCACCCACAGCGACGTTGGCCGCCGTGATGTGCGTTGCGACCACGGCTATGGGCCTGCGGCTGCGGACATATTCGTTGAAGGCGGGGAACATAATACGCGACCATGCCGTGCCGCCACCCCAGAGAAGATGCCCCGTAAGCGTATATCGCCAGGTCAGGTCGTAAATGGGACGCGTGGCTCCCGTAAAAGAAGCCGCGGTCTTATTGCCGTCGAATTTAATACGTCCAAAATCAAGGATATCGAGCACTTCAATCTCAACATCCTCGGGGATGCCGCTGGTGCCGCGGATGAGGTCGAATGCCTGCGCAATCGCATTTGCAGCGGCCTTGTGACCCGAGCCGACCGAGGCGTGCACGATGGTAACGAGAGGTTTTTGCTGAGCCAAGAGCGTGGTTTGCTCCGATTGGGGAGTGCTGTGCGTGAGCAGGGGAGCGTCGTCGCTCGTCTGCGTTTGATCCATCGATAACTCCCCTTAATCTTTGTTTCGCAAAGAATCATTGTAGTGCATGAGTGTCACGTTTGCCTAAATTTGGGTATGAGCGCAAAGAACGCCAATCTTTCGACAGGAGGTCTCTTCATGACTACCGATCAGCCGATCGATGTTGCGATTATCGGTGGCGGCCCTGCGGGCTATGCTGCGGCCATTTATGCGGCGCGCTCCAACCTAACGACGACCGTGATTGAACAGGGCATGTCGGGCGGACAGATCGCCACGACCAATGAAGTCGAGAACTATCCGGGCATTCCGCTCTTGAGTGGCGCCGAACTCGGCGAGCGTTTTCAGCAGCATGCAGAGGGCCTGGGAGCGCAGGTCGCATGGAGCATGGTTACGGGTATCGATTACGATGCCGATACAGCGCTGTTTACGGTGCATCACGGTTTGGGCGATACGTTGGCCTCGAGCGTTATCGCTTGCATGGGTGCCACGCCGCGATCTGCTGGTTTTGTTGGCGAGGATACGTATCGCGGTCGCGGCGTTTCGTATTGCGCGACGTGCGACGGCATGTTCTTTCGCGGCAAGCAGGTCTTTGTCATCGGCGGCGGCAATTCGGCATGTGAGGAGGCACTGTTCCTGTCTGACATTGCCAGCAGCGTGGCCATCGTGCTGCGTCGCAATCAGTTCCGTGCACCTGATGGTGTTGTTCAGAAAGTACTCGCAAAGGACAATATTACAGTTAGGTACCAAACTAGTATTACGGAGCTCTCGGGCGAAACCATGCCAACAACGATCACCTTTAAGGACAATGCATCCGGTGAGACTCATATCGAGTCATTTGAGCCCGGCTCGTTTGGCATCTTTGTCTTTACCGGAACGCAACCCCATACCGAGCTTGTTGAGCATCTAGTTGATTTGGCGCCGGACGGCGGTATTGTTACTGATGATTCCATGGCGACCCGCACGCCAGGTCTATTTGCCGCTGGCGACATTCGTTCCAAGCGTTTACGCCAGGTTGTGACCGCCGTTTCTGATGGAGCCATCGCGGCAACCAGCGCATACGCATTTCTCCGTGAATAAGTACGATATTATATCTTATGTAAGGTTGTTATCTATTAACTAAATGGCGGGACGATGCATCAGTGCACTGTCCCGCCATTTTTCTTGCAGGCTATATGGTATGCAAAACTAGATAACCTAGAATACAATATAGAAAATGAACGGAGGACCTTTATGAACCACGTTAAACACGTTATTCCGATGTCTGATTCGTCGGTCAGCATTAAGCCTGAGGATATTCAGCCCACTGTGCTGCCCGATGCATTTATTCAGTCCGATATCGTGCGCAAACTCAATACGTTGAGTCTGCCGCGCTATGACCAGTTGCCCAATGTGACGCTCTACCGCGACCAGGTTATTGAGTATGTTGCGCTGTGGATGGAGCCGCTGTTCATTTGCGTTGAGCAGCCTATCATTACGCCATCGATGATCAATAACTACGTAAAGGTCGGCCTAGTGCCTGCTCCCGTCAAAAAGCAATATGGCTGCGAGCAGATTGCCCGCCTGATCGCTATCTGCATCTTTAAGCAGGTGCTACCTATTGCTGCTGTGCAGGCACTCTTTAACATTCAGCGTTTGAGCTACGATGCCCCGACGGCCTTTGATTATGTGGTCGATCAGCTCGAGGCATCGATTCGTGCGGCGTTTTCCGTCGAGCAGACTCCCGTGCCCGATACGGCGCATCAGGTAACGCGTGAGTCGCTGCTTGTGCGTAGCGCGGTATCGTCCTTCGTTTCGAAGGCTTACTTGATGAGCTATCTCAAGTTCAACGGGTTTAATAGCTAGCCGACGTATAAAACGGGCGGTACAAAGAGCCATCTGTCGCTTTGTACCGCCCGTATTTTTGCTTGATTGGACTTTATTTGCCCGAAGCCACGCCCATGCCGTAGCCGATAATGAGCCCATGCATTTCGGCATAGTATGAATCTAGCCCGTTACAGGGCATGATGATGGTTTTGGAGCCGGGCCAATGCTCGACTATGCGGTCAGTAAGCGCCTGGGCTCCAGCTTCGTTCTCAACGTGATCGATGACGACCTCGCCGCCGGCAAAACCCTCGGCTTCCATGGTATCGATGATCTTGTTGAGCATCTTCTTTTCGCCACGCGTGTGCCCGACGAGTTCGATTTTACCGGCCTCACTCGCCGTGCCCAAAATGCGGATATTGAGCTTGTTGGCAATAACGCCGGCTGCCTTAGGGATACGTCCGGCTTTGGCGAGGTTTTCGTAATTGCACAAACTGAAGAGGATTTTGCTGTTCTGTTCAAGGCTATCGAAGTATGCGCAAGCATCCTCGAATGAGACATTCGGATTGCTTGCAAGATAGCGGTCGAACAGCAAGAAAATGAGGTCCATTTTGCCGCCAGCTGCGCGTGAATTGACTAGATGAATCTGTCGGTCGGGCTCCTCGGCAAGAACCATATCGCGAGCCGTGGCTGCCGCGTTGTAGCTGCCCGACACGCCCTCAGAGATCGGCATGCAGATGGTCTTGTCTGCCAATTTGAAGAGCTCGGCCCACTCCCCCACGCTGGGACAAGCGCTCGAAGAGGCATTCGTCTCCGCCTGAACAGCGCAGTTGAGCTCATGAACATCGAGCGAAAGGTCATCGACGAATTCACGCTCCCCCACTCGAATTTTGAGGGGAGCAAATGCAAAGGTGGTATGGGGTGCGATCGGTTGCCAATCGCGGAGGTTGCAGCTTGAATCGGAGATAAGTGCCCAGCTCATAGAGCTGTCTCTTATACACATCTCCGAGCCCACGAGACTAGGCATGATCT
>URVF01000044.1 GCA_900551185.1 uncultured Collinsella sp.
ACGAGATCATGCCTAGTCTC
This sequence comes from uncultured Collinsella sp., assembly GCA_900551185.1. Classification (GTDB taxonomy): domain Bacteria; phylum Actinomycetota; class Coriobacteriia; order Coriobacteriales; family Coriobacteriaceae; genus Collinsella. The sequence goes on from URVF01000044.1 coordinate 21, forward strand.
GTGGGCTCGGAGATGTGTATAAGAGACAGGGCCCCAGTCGACCGCAAAGGTCTGGATGAGCTTGAGCAGCTCGAAAAGGATGTTAACGATCCAATCCCACATGTAAGTTTTCCTCCGATAGCGAGTGCCCGCTAGGGCACAGGGTCATAACCGCCGACGTGCAGGGGATTGCAGCGAGCGATGCGCCTCACGGCAAGCCAGCAGCCTCTCAAAACACCGTGCTTCTCAATCGCCTGGACGGCGTATTGCGAGCACGTTGGGTAATAAATGCAGGCGTCAGGCAATAAGGGCGAAATAACCTGTTGATATATGCGAATAGGAGCGATGGCAACACGTCGCAAAACGTGATTGCTCATCGCTCCTCCCCGGCAACGCCGGCGCGCTTCATAAGCGAACGCAACGCCTTGTCCATCTCCTGCGGTGAGGAAACCCTCGTCTTGGGAGTTGCAAACAAGATGATGTCATAACCCGCAACGGGAAATCCGCAGCTGCGGGCGGCCTCGCGCATCACACGCTTAGATCGGTTGCGCACGACGGCACAACCGAGTCGCTTAGCACCAACGAAGGCGACCCTTCCGGAGTCGCCTTCGCCAACCGATTCACATATGGTCATTCGAATCAGAGGGTGATTGAAACGACGCCCCTGACTGAACACATGCTCGAAATCTTGCCGAGACTTAATAGTCTTCATGCGAGATGTGTGTATCGCTGCTAGACAGTGAGACGCTTGCGGCCCTTGGCGCGACGACGGGCGAGCACGGCACGACCACCCTTAGTGGCCATACGGGCACGGAAGCCATGGGTCTTGGCACGCTTACGCTTATTAGGCTGATACGTACGCTTCATCTTAAGTTCCTCCTGCTGCATTTCGAGTGTCCGCGGGGACGCGGACGCAGATATAGACACGTGAGCTTGAAGATTGTAGGGAAATCAATGTTCAAATGTCAAGAAATCAAAGGTAAAAGGTTGCGCAGTTCACACGGTTCCCCCATAAGCACAACCGAAATTTGCGCCTCATGGCAACCTTTCACGATATTTCATCGAGTTTTCAACAGGTCATGTTGGCAATGTTGAGAACTTTTCGCCCGTTTTCCAAAGTTTTCAACAAGTTTTGAAAAGTTGTCGAAAGATGAGAAACGTTGCACGGTGAGCTACTATTTGTTCGAAACCTTTTGAAAGATTGCGAGCGGCATGTCTGACGACTTTTACACCATGGTCGATTCCGGAGACCCGGCACCCGACAACGAGCACATCACCGGCGTGCGCGAAGAGCATGCGGAAGGCGAGCAGACGACCACGCAGGCACCAAAAGCCATGTACGCCGCGCGCATCGCCGTCTATGACGACATGCTGTCGACACCGCGGGTGATCGTCGTTGACCCGCAAGATGTCCGCACGTATTTGGAAGAGACGACCAACACCGTCTACCAGTGCATGAAAGAACAAGGTGGCCATATCTCGCTCATGGTCATCCGCGAGATTGTCGAAAACTTTATCCACGCACACTTTGCCGAGCCCATCATCTCGATTCTGGACGGCGGAGACACCATCCGCTTTGCTGATCAAGGACCCGGCATCGACGACAAGGAACGCGCTTTCGACTTTGGCGTTACCAGCGCAAACAGCAAGATGAAGCGCTATATCCGTGGAACCGGAGCAGGGTTTCCCATGGTGCAGGAGTATTTGGAAAACGCCGGCGGTGCCGTATCCATCGAGGACAACATGGGCAACGGCACCGTGGTTACGGTAAGCCTGAACCCTAAACGAGTGCAGGAAATCGAGCGTGCCGGCGGACGCGGTGCTGCCGTGCGGCCCGAGACGGAGCAGCCCACATATCCCCTGCCGGGAGCTTTTGCGCAGCAGCCCATGGCAACGCAGCAGATGCAGCCCCCCGTGAGGCAGATGCAGCAGCCCGGAATGCTTCCCACACAAGAGCCCCAGGCGACATCGATGTCGATGCCGCCAAACATGCCAGAGGCCGTGCCGCTGGCGGATCAGGATGCAGCAGCAATGCAGCAGGCGACGGGCGCACCGGGTGGCCAGCAAATGGGCTATCAGCCGTACCAACAAGGATATCCATATCAGCAGATGCCGCCACTGGGGTACGGCCAGCAGTTCCCGCAGCAGTACCAGCAAGGATATCAGCAGCCGTACCAGCAGATGCCGCAGCAGCAGTACAACCCCTGGGCCCAGCAGATGCCTCCGCAGCCTTACCAACAGTGGCCTCAAAGTTTTCAACAGCAAATGCCACCGATGCAGAGTTCTCAACAACCAGCAGCTCAAATGATGTATCCTAATGCAGCAAATCAGCATGCGCAGCCACAACCGGACGTGTTCGTAAGCGATCGCGGCAACGCCGCGCTGGGCTATCTGGCGCAAAATCAAGCGTGCGGTGCAACCGATCTGGCGAGGGCGTTTGGAAACTCGGCCCCCACTTGGTCACGCACGCTCAATGACTTGGCGCAGGCCGGCTTGGTCATCAAGCATGGCCAGAAATACCATCTGACCGAACTCGGCGCCGCTCGCGTGCGAGCTCAGAGCTAAAGAACGGGAGAGACAGTGGACGAGGAAGCAAGCATCATCCTGGGGGATGCCATCGCCTTTTGCCAGCGCGACGGCCAAGATGCACGCCTCATCAATATGCTGGGACAATCGCGCGCCGTGAGTTTAACCGAGGACACTCTGACGATTGAGGCCCCTTCACGCTTTGCCATCGCTCAGCTCAAAAAGCATCAGCCGACTATTGAGGCCTATCTGGAAGAAATCGCCTTTGCACCGATTGCTCTCGACATCGTGGCACCGCAAGGCGCCGCGACGGAATCCGCCGCCGCGACGGCGCCCGCCACGGCTCCCGCTGCTTCCCCGGCGGTGCCGGCCTCCGCAGGCGACGCGTCGACGGTCGAGCACCAGCACAGCGATGTTCCCCGTGAAACCATGGCACCGTTGCCGACCGCGGCGGCGACGTCAACGAACGCACCCGTCACGCACATGCCCATCGCTCACGACGCAGCGGCGGGCGCGGATTCGGGCATTGCAATCAAGAACACGCTCTCGGCCGATGATTTTCGTCGCATGATGAACCAGATGAAGGGCGGAGCGCCGACTAAATCCACGCAAGCTGCGGCGCCCGCTTCACCCATGCCAGCACCGACCGTGCCGGCCGAGCAGAATACGGATGGAGCCCCGCTCGCCGCGAACTCAAAATTTACCTTTGAGAACTTTGTCTACGGCCCCGAAAACAGCCATGCCTATCGCTCGGCACTCAAGTTTGCCGCCCTCGCGGACGAGCGCGGCACATGCACATCACTGTTCATCTACGGCAAATCGGGCCTGGGCAAGACGCACCTGCTGCTTGCCATCAAAAACGAGCTCGCCGAGAAGTCGCCCGAGATCAAGGTCAAGTATGCCAACTCCCAGGCATATCTGGACGACCTGATGACCGAGTTCGACCGTCAAAAGAAGAGCAACGCTCCCATCATGCAGGCGTACCACGGCGTGGACGTGCTCATCATCGATGACATCCAAAACATCATCGGCAAGCGCGCGAGCGTGGACTACTTTTTCCAGCTCATGGACGAGTTCATCCGCAACAACAAGAAGGTCGTCATCGCGGCAGACCGCGCCCCCAAGGACCTAAGCATGGACGAGCGTCTGACCAGCCGCTTCAACGCCGGCATGCTCTGCCTGGTTGCAGAGCCCAGCTACGAGATGAAATACAAGATCTTGCAGCGCTATTACGAGAACACCATCGTCGCCGCCCCCGAGGCAGGCGACGACTCGCTGCTGGCGGCCTATGGGGGCGACGGCGGGCACCTGACCGACGAACACTTTAAACACATGGCCGAGGTCTCGGGCACCAACATCCGCGAACTCGAGAGCTTTTGCGAGCGCTGCGCCGGCGAGGCGGGCGACCGCGAGCGCGAGGGCGGGGAGCTCACCTTTGACGATATCGATGCCATCGCCAGCCAGTACTTCGACACATCGGCCAAAAAGATCAACGTCCAGACGGTTCAGTCCGTCATCGAAGAGCAGTACGGCGTGACGCACGAGGAGCTCATCGGCCCGCGTCGCAACGCCAATATCGCCAAAGCACGCCATATCGCTATCTACCTGGCCATCGAGATGTGCGAGATGACGACCACGGCGGTGGGCGCCGAATTTGGCAACCGCAACCACTCGACCGTCAGCACGAGCTACAAAAAGGTCCAGAAGATGATCCAGGAAGACCGCACCGTCACCGAAGACCTCAAGTCACTGCGCGATAAAATTACACTGCGCTCGTAGGGAAATAGAGACACCTGTTGAAAACTTGTCGAAACCACGGGCATAAGGTGTTTAAAACCCAACCCGCGGTGATGAAAAGTTTTGCGCAGGTTTTGAACGTGGAAAACCACCCCTGTTGCACACAGGCTGCTGTCGATTCTCTTTCTGGGTCTGACCTGCGTCTTTGGGAGTAATCAACAGTTTCGTCAGTGCTATTACTATTATTAAGATATTTATATCTATAGAAAGGTATTAAAAGATGAAGTTCACCGTCAGCCAGAGCTCGCTTACACAAGCCATCGGCGTCGTTATGAAGGGCGTCGCTTCGGCATCCACCCTTCCCATCCTGTCGGGCGTGCTCGTCAAGGCGCAAGACGGCATCTTGGAATTCCAGACCTCTAACTACACCATCTCGATCCGTCATCGCATCGCGGCACATGTCGAAGAAGAGGGCGAGATGGTTATCCCTTGTAAGATGCTCTCCAATATCACCAAGACCCTCCCCGATGCCCCGGTCACCTTTGAGCTGTCCGAGCGCCAGGTGCTGATTGGTTGCGAGAAGAGCTCTTTCCGCCTGAACACGCTCGATGCCAATGACTTCCCCGAGTTTCCGGCCTATGCCATCGAGAGCGCCGTGGAACTGCCGACCGATATCTTGTCCGAAATGGTCGGCCGCGTGTGGCGCGTCACCTCGACTGACAAGGCCCGCCCCATCCTGGGTGGCGTGCACATGAAGGTCGAGAACAACACCGTGCGCCTGGTGGCGACCGATTCCTTCCGCTTGGCCGTGTGCGATACGCAGGTCGAGACCTCGACCCTCGAAGGCTCCTTTGAGCTCAACGTTCCGGCCGACGCCTTTAACGACGCGCTGAACATCATGGCCAGCCAGGCGACCATCATGATCGGGGCTACCGACACCCAAGTCGTCTTCGAGGCCGGCAACACCACCTACGTATCGCGCCGCATCGAGGGCGTGTATCCCAACTACAAGCAGCTCATTCCCGATTCGTGCGTGACGAGCGTCAAGATCGACGTCGCCGCCTTTAACGCCGCCCTCAAGCGCGTAGCCGTTATCGCGAGCGCCAATCCCGCCGTCAAGTTCGAGATCGATGTCGAGAACGGGCAGATGGGCCTGTCTTCCATTTCCAATGACCAGGACCTTGCGCAGGAGACGATCGATGTCGAGGCCGAGGGCGAGTCGGGTACCATCGCCTTCAACTACCACTACATCTTCGGCTGCCTCAATGCCCTGTCCAAGGAGAAGGAGATCACGCTGGAGCTCAAGAGCTACTCGCAGGCGGGCATCTTCAAGTCCTACGACAAGATCAACTATCTGTACCTGGTTATGCCGGTTCGCATCTAGCGCTGCGCCATGACCATGTTCGCCCGCGATCTTTCCGTCGCGCACTACCGCAGTTTCGAGAGCTATCGTCTTGCCCTGGACGAGGGCGTGACGATACTTGCGGGACCCAACGCGGCGGGAAAGACCAATCTCATAGAGGCGCTGCAGCTGCTGACGAGCGGCGCCTCGTTTAGGCATCCGACCGCAGCCGAGCTCGTCCATGATGGCGTGGGCTCGTGCAAGATCGAGCTGAGGCTCGAGGGCGACGGCCGCGTACTTGATATGGGATTGAGCGCGGAGGACGGTAAACGCTCGTTTAGCCGCAACGGCAAGAGATGCTCTGCCGCCGGTGTGCGCGGGGTTCTGCCGAGCGTGCTGTTTTGCCCCGACCATCTGGACATGGTTAAGCGAGGCGCCAGTGTGCGCCGCGCCGCCCTCGACGACTTTGGCATGCAACTGAGCGCACGCTATGCCGATCTTGCGAGCACCTATGGTCGCTGCGTGACCCAGCGTAACGCCTTGCTCAAGGAGGCCTGGTGCTGCCGCGAGATGCTCGGCGCGTGGAACGATTCGATTGCCCGCGCGGGCGCGGCTCTGCTCGTGCACCGGTTGGCCCTGCTCGACCGGCTGGCGGGCCATGTGCGTACTGCCTACGGGCAAGTGGCGTCCGGTGAAGCCGCCAACGTGTCCTATGCGTCCACGCTGGGGGATTTGCCCCAGGTCGAGGATCGCGAAGAGCTGAAGGGCTGGGCGTACGAGCGCATGCTGGCTGCCCTTGATGGGCGCGCCGACGAGGAAATTCGCCGCGGCGTGACGCTGGTGGGACCGCATCGCGACGAGATTGAGTTTACCGTTGCGGGTCGCTCCGCCCGTTCATTTGCCAGCCAAGGACAGCAGCGAACGTTGGTACTGTCCTGGAAGGTGGCCGAGGTGGCCGTGGCTCGCGATGTCCTGGGCACCGCCCCATTGCTGCTTTTGGACGACGTGATGAGCGAACTCGACGGCGAACGCCGTGGTGCTTTCCTGCGGCTGATCGGCGATGATATCCAGACGGTCATAACCACGACCAACCTGGGGTACTTTACCGATAACCTGCTTGATCGAGCCAAGGTGGTGAGCATGGGTGAGACGTGCTAATTACGAGCGCGAGAGCGAAACGGTTGCCTTCAGTGGATTTTTGAACGCAGAGCGCCAGCGCATCCTGGCGGCTGCAACACCTGAGCGCCGCGCGCAGATGGAGGCTGCCGAGGAGTCGCGCGCGGTCTATCGCGCGTGGAACGCGGTGTGCTCGGGCACGCGCGAGGGGCGGCATGTGACGGGCCTGCGCTACCTGCCCGAGTCCAATGAGCTGCTGGTGTATCTCGACTCGCCCTCGTGGACGCAGGAAATGACGCTGTTGCGCGAGATCATCCGCGCGCGCATGGAGCGCGCCGGTGCGCATGTGGATGGCCTGGTGTTCAAAACCACCGCGCCCGGTCACACGCCGCCCGCCGCCAAGCAGCGCCTGCGCCCGGCGACGACCGAGCGCCCGCCGGCCCCGCACGCCGACCTAAGTGAGGCCGAGCGCACCGAGATTGAGCGCCAAGTGGCGCCCATCGAAGACCAAAAACTGCGCGAGGCCCTCGAGAATGCCATGAGAGCCAGTGCCGAGTGGGCCAAGGGCGTGCAAAGCAAAAAAGAGCCTTAAATCGCATCTGGTGGCCTTGTAGAGCCAAATACCCTCGTTCCCGAGGGTATTTTTTTACGATAAACTAGTAAGGCTGTACACATTTTCTTGACTGAAGGAGGACGTGTGGCAAACGAAAACGATTACGATGGCGGCGAGATTAAGATTCTCGAAGGTCTCGAGGCCGTTCGTAAGCGCCCGGGCATGTATATCGGCTCGACGAGCGCCAGCGGTCTGCATCACCTGGTGTGGGAGATCGTTGACAACTCCGTCGACGAGGCCATGGCCGGTTTCTGCACCGAGATCCAGGTGACGGTCCACGCCGACAACTCCATCACGGTCGTCGACAACGGGCGCGGCATCCCCGTCGACGAGCACCCTGTTAAAAAGATCCCGACGCTCGAGGTCGTCATGACGATCTTGCACGCTGGCGGTAAGTTCGATAACTCGGCCTATAAGGTCTCGGGCGGCCTGCACGGCGTTGGCATCTCCGTCGTCAACGCACTGTCCAAGCGCGTGGTCGTTCAGGTTCGTCGCGACGGCAACACCTACGAGATGGAGTTCTCGCGCGGCAAGACCGTCAAGAAGATGGAGGTCGTGGGCACCTCGGATTCGACGGGCACCACCGTCACCTTCTGGCCCGACGACGAGATCTTCGAGACCTGCATCTACGATTTCGATACGCTGCATAACCGTCTGCAGGAGACGGCGTTCCTCAATAAGAATCTCAAAATCGTGCTGACCGACGAGCGCGAAGCGACTCCCCACGTGGAGGAGTTTTGCTACGAGGGCGGCATCATCGACTTCGTCAAGTTCCTCAACGAGGGCAAGGACGTTCCCGAGGCCTTTAAGGAGCCCATCTACATCGAGGGCAAATCGGACCCGGACGCGCCTGTGGCCAAGATGGGCGAGGTCGAGGTTTCCCTGCAGTGGAATAGCGGCTATGGCGAGAACGTCATGTCGTTTGCCAACGACATCTACACCCCCGAAGGCGGCATGCACCTTGAGGGCTTCCGCACCGCGCTCACCCGCGTGATCAACGACTATGCGCGCAAGCAAAACCTGCTCAAGGAAAAAGACGCCAATCTGACCGGCGACGATGTGCGCGAGGGCCTTTCGGCCGTTATCTCGGTCAAGCTGCCCGATCCGCAGTTTGAGGGCCAGACCAAGGCAAAGCTCGGCAGCTCCTATATGCGAGCGCTCACGCTCAAGATTGTGACCGACGGCCTTGTCGATTACCTCGAGGAGCATCCCAAGCCCGCTCGCGAGATCGTCAAGAAGGCGCAACAGGCCTGCAAGGCGCGCAACGCCGCCCGCAAGGCGCGCGAGGCGACGCGTCGCAAGAGCCTGCTCGAGACGGCGTCCCTGCCCGGTAAGCTCGCCGACTGCTCGGTGCGCGATGCCGAGCTGACCGAGCTCTTCATCGTAGAGGGCGACTCGGCAGGCGGTTCGGCCAAGGACGGCCGTCGCCGAGACATCCAGGCGATTCTGCCCCTGCGCGGCAAGATTTTGAACGTCGAGCGCGTTGGTGACCATCGCGCGTTCTCGAGTGACACCATCCAGTCGCTGATTACCGCGATCGGCTGCGGCGTCACGACAAGTGCCGGCGACGGCGGCGACTTCGATATCACCAAGGCGCGCTACCACAAGATCATCATCATGACCGATGCAGACGTCGACGGTGCGCATATCCGCATCCTGCTGCTGACGTTCTTCTACAAGTACATGCGTCCGCTGATCGATGCCGGCTACGTCTATGTTGCCTGCCCGCCCATCTTTGGCATTAAGGTGCGCAACAAGATCCACTACGTGTATCCCAACGGCCGCCAGCCCGAAGACGAGATCCTGCGCGACACCATCCAGAGTCTGGGCCTGAACCCCGACGATAACGACGAGGACGGCAAGGCCAAGGACGGCAAGATTACCAAAAAGCGCAAGGGCTATACCGTCCAGCGCTACAAGGGTCTGGGCGAGATGGACCCCAAGCAGCTTGCCTCGACGACGATGGACCCCAAGACCCGCATCCTGCAGCGCGTGTCGATCGAGGACGCCGTGGTGGCAGACCGCGCCGTGCGCGAGCTGATGGGTTCCGAGGTCGGCTATCGCCGCGAGTACATCGAGAAACACGCCCATGACGCACGATTCCTAGACGCCTAGCTTTCCCAGGCACCCCATCTTGCCCTTCAGGATTTCGGGCGCCGCACGCAAGGCGTGCGCCCTCATCCTTCAGGGCAACCTGGGGCACCTGGAAAACCTAGGAGGGTTATCCGGTGTTCCCGGTAATCCGTCTCCGTGGTGGGGAACTAATGGACCACGCAAACCATGAGGAGGTAACGTGGCAGACGATATCAACAATAACGAGGGTATGGGCGAGGCCGGCGATGCCGGTATGCCCGATGATCTGAAGCGCCTGCTTGCCCGTGCTGAGCAGGGCGAGGACGGCGATCCGGACGCCTATAACCCCGATGCCGATGATGATGAGGAAGAGGACGACGACGCCGAGCTCGAGGAGAGCTTTGGCGAAGTCGACCGTGGCGCCTCGGCCGGCGAGGATATCAACGGCGGCCAGCTCCAGATTTCGGAGTTCGGTCGCGAGATGAAGCAATCGTTCATCGAGTATTCGATGTCGGTTATCACGGCGCGCGCCCTGCCGGACGTGCGTGACGGCTTAAAGCCGGTGCACCGTCGCATTCTGTACGCGATGAACGAGAGCGGCATCTACCCCAACCGCCCGCACAAGAAGTCGGCCTGGACGGTCGGCGAAGTTATCGGCAAGTACCACCCGCACGGTGACTCTGCGGTCTACGAGGCCATGGTCCGCTTGGCACAGTGGTTCTCCATGCGCACGCCGCTCATCGACGGCCACGGCAACTT
>URVF01000045.1 GCA_900551185.1 uncultured Collinsella sp.
TCTACACGCGTAAGATCGTCGGCAGCGTCAGATGTGTATAAGAGACAGCACATGCACCGTGCCCGAAAGATCGTCGTAGCTAACCTTTTCGGTCACCTCGCCAGCAAGGGAAAACACGGTCGCTTGCGCCGTGGGGTCGGCGAGCGTGGCGTCGATCGTCTTGTCCGTCCAATCTGTCTGGCTAATGCGTGCCATGAGCGGGTTGCCGTTGGCGGTCTTTTCCTGCGTGTTGGCGATCGCGACCGTGACCTTGTGGCCGTAGTACCAATTGGCAAGGGTTGCGGTATCGGTAAAGCGCTGGTCGGTGGTGGTGGAGTTCAAAACGACGGTGTAGATCTCGTCGCCGTCGCGGTTGTAGGCGCTCGTAAAGCAATAGCCCGCGTCGTCGGTGGCGCCGGTCTTGCCGCCGATGTTGCCATCTTGGCCCAGCAAATAGTTATGCGTGTCCATGGAATGCGAATGGTCGGCGCCGTCGGCGCCCGTGACCTCGATCCAGGAATCCTCGCTCGCTACGACCTCGCGGATCGTGTCGTTTTTCATGGCCTCCTGCATCATCAGCGCTACGTCGTGTGCGGTTGAGTGCATATCGCCAGCCCATTCATCAAAGTCCAGACCGTGTGGGTTCTCAAAGACCGTGCCGGTGCAGCCGAGCTTCTTAGCGCGCTCGTTCATGGCCTTCACAAATGTGGCCTCGGCGTCTTTGGTCTTAGGGTCGATCTTCTTGCCCACATATTCGGCGAGCACGATGGCGGCGTCGTTGCCCGAGGGAATCATCAGGCCGCGCAGTGCCTGCTCAACGGTAAGCTCGTCGCCTTCGAGCAAGCCGGCGGTCGAATTACCCACGGTGGCTGCGGCGTTGCTCACCGTGACCCTCTCGTCCATTTTGCAATTCTCGACGGTTAGGATTGCGGTCATGACCTTGGTGATCGAGGCGATTTTGACCTGCTCATCGGCGCCGCGCCCATAGTAGACGGTGCCGTCTTTGCCCATGACGAGGGCATTGGTCGCATCGATATCGGGCAGGTTTTCGGCCGTGATGCCGCGCGCATCGGCGGTTTTGCCGCAAACATTGTCGGTCGTAAGCACTTGGGCGCCGGCGACGGTGGGCACGCCAGCGGCAAGGGCGATAGCGCAGACAAAGCCGGCGGCAAGCTGGGCTGAGCGCTTTGCAAAAGAGGTGAGGGACTTCACGGATTTCGCTTTCGACGGGATGGTCTCTTCTGGAACAAGAGTATATCGTTTGCCGGCGTCGGCGATCATCGCGTGCGTGCGTGGCCCACATCCGCGCCCGAACGGGCACAAGGGTGCTTAAGGCCGACTTAATCACCCACGCTTGTTGTGTGTGACGGGCGCCCCCTCGGGCATAATGGAGCGCGAGAGGAGCACGCATGAACGAGCGCATTTTGGTAGTTGATGACGAAAAGGCCATCGCCGACTTGGTTGGTATCTACCTTACAAAAGAGGGCTTTGATGTCCAGATTGCCTATAGCGGGGCCGATGCTGCCAAGGCAATCTTGGAGCAGGAGTTCGATCTGGCGCTGCTGGATGTCATGCTGCCCGATATCGATGGCTTTGAGCTGCTGCGTACGATCCGTTCCAGCCATACCTATCCCGTGATCATGCTGACGGCGCGCGATGCCCAGCAAGACAAGATCGAGGGCCTTTCGCTTGGCGCGGACGATTACGTGGTTAAGCCGTTTCGTCCTCTGGAGCTCATCGCGCGCGTGCACGCTCAGCTTCGCCGCTACACCAGCTACGGTAGCCGCGCACAGGCGGCCGAGTCGCCGACCCTCCAGCTCGACGGCTTGGAGATCAACCGCGATGCTCGTTCCGTAACGGTGGACGGTGCACCGGTACGCCTCACACCCACCGAGTATTCAATCTTGCTGTATCTGGTCGAGCATCGCGGCAGCGTGGTGGCCGTGGAGGACCTGTTCCGCGCGGTGTGGAGCGAGGATTTTATGCCCGGCTCCAACAATACGGTGATGGTGCACATTCGCCACTTGCGCGAAAAAATCGGCGACGACGCACAAAAGCCACGCTTTATCAAAAACGTCTGGGGCGTCGGCTACATCATCGAATAACGCTTTTCGCTTGTGAGGATCTTGATATGACAAAAGACGATAGGCAAGCGTTCGAGGTGCCCGATCGGCTCTTTGAATACGTGAGGTCGGTCGTCGACAACCGCGCGCTTGCAACGGTGCTGCTCTTTTTGCTGAGCCTGCTGCTGATTGGCATCGACAACATCGCCGGAATCTTGACGGTGCTGCTTGCCGGCTTTTTGCTGATCGATCGATTTGAGATCGTGCGCCGCTGCATGGTGATTGGCGGCGCCGCGTGGGCCATGACGTTGGCGATTGGCGCCATGGCGCTCGGCGGCATCGAAGGGCCGGTGCTGTTCGATGCCGGCTTTGTATTCAACATGCTTGGCTTTGTGCTGGCGCTTGCCGCGTGCGTGCTGTTCTTGTCCGGCCGCGCCCTGTACTACCAGGGCTACGAGCAGGGCGAGCAGCATGCCGATTGTGTGCTGGCTGTTCGTATTCAAGATCGCCTGATCGATCACCCCGACACCTGGGACAACATCGACGGCGACTTCTTGGAGGTCGAGGGCGCCCTTAACCGCGTGCGTGACCGTGAGCGCAAGGTGCAACAGGCCTTGCGTGACGAGTCGCATCGCAAGGACGATCTGGTCACGTACTTGGCACATGACCTACGCACCCCGCTTGCCAGTGTGGTGGGCTATCTTTCGCTGCTGCAAGAGGCTCCTGAGCTGCCGGTTGAGCAACGTGCGCACTTTACGGGCGTGGCTCTCGACAAGGCGCACCGGCTCGATGCACTCATCGAAGAGTTCTTCGATATCACGCGCTTTGACTTCCACGATATCGTGCTCACGCGCGGCTATGTTGATCTGGGGTTGCTGCTGGCTCAGGTGGCTGACGAGTTCTATCCCATCCTCAACGAGCAACATAAGGAAGCCCAAGTTGATATTCGCGAGGACCTGACGGTGCTCGTGGATGGCGACAAGATGGCTCGCGTGTTCAACAACATCATGAAAAACGCCGTCGCCTATAGCTATGAGGGCTCGACTATCACGATTGAGGCCAGACGCCGGGACGACGGTGGCGTGCGCGTGCGCTTTATCAATCAGGGCGATCCCATCCCTGAGGCAAAGCTCAAGGTGATCTTTGAGAAGTTCTATCGCCTGGATGCGGCGCGTGCGACCAATCGCGGTGGTGCCGGTCTGGGCCTTGCTATTGCCAAGGAGATCATCGCGGCACACGGCGGTACCGTTGCATGTGAATCGACGCCCGAACACACGATATTCACCATCGAGCTGCCCGCCGCATAGTCAGCGTGCCCTTACAAACACTTGACAATGCGCTCACGTGCATATGAGCCGCGATTTCTACTATCGATACTGCTGAATTGATATCGATGTGGAGGTATGCGGTATGACGGCTGCTGCGGCTGTGGAGCCCACGGAGCTTGAAGAACTCATGAAAGCGCAGGCCGAGGCCGCGCACGAGCGCGAGGTTGGGGATGCGACTCGCCCCACGGCAGAGGATCTTGCCGCCTCGCCGACGCGCATCGATGTCGAGGGCCTCGACCTGTTCTATGGCGACCATCATGCGCTCAAGGACGTGAATATCAAGATTCGCGACAAGCAGATCACCTCGTTTATCGGGCCTTCGGGCTGCGGAAAGTCCACGTTGCTGCGCTGCTTTAACCGCATGAACGACGGCATCAAGGACTGCCGAATCGAGGGCAAGATTGCGCTCGATGGTCAAGATATCCTGGGCGATTACGACATCTGCCGTTTGCGCCAGCGCGTGGGCATGGTGTTTCAGCGCCCCAACCCGTTTCCCATGAGCATCTACGACAACGTCGCCTACGGTCCTCGCGGAATGGGAGTGCGCGACCGCGTCGTGCTCGACGAGCTGGTCGAAGACTCCCTGCGACGCGCCGCTCTGTGGGACGAGGTCAAGGACAAGCTCAAAGAATCGGGTCTGGGCCTTTCGGGCGGCCAGCAGCAGCGTCTGTGCATCGCCCGTGCGCTGGCCGTGCAGCCCGACATTCTGCTGATGGACGAACCGACCTCGGCGCTCGACCCCGTATCGACGCTGGTGGTGGAGCAGCTGGCCTGCGAGCTCAGGGAGACCTGCACGCTGGTGGTCGTTACGCACAACATGCAGCAGGCTGCGCGCATCTCCGACTCGGTCGCGTTCTTTTTGCTGGGCGAGCTGGTGGAGCATGCGCCCACTGCCCAGCTCTTCAAAAACCCGATCGATCCGCGCACGGCGGATTATTTGACGGGCCGTTTTGGCTGATACCATCTAGTACAGGCACCTTTAGGGTTAAGATGCGGTCATGTCGGCCGCAAAGGGGTTCAACATGATCTATTACGTCGAGGACGATGACAACATCAGGGATTTGACGGTCTATGCGTTGCGCAAGCAGGGAATCGAGGCCGAGGGCTTTTCGTGCGACGGTGAGTTTAAGACTGCCGTGGCGCGACGGGTACCCGATGCCGTCCTGCTCGATATCATGCTGCCCGATACCGATGGCTTGGCGATTATGCGTCGCCTGCGTGCCGACCGCCTGACGGCGACGGTGCCCATCATGATGCTTACCGCCAAGGACACCGAGCTCGACAAGGTGATGGCGCTCGATGGCGGTGCCGACGATTACCTGACTAAGCCGTTTTCGCTCATGGAGCTCGCCAGCCGCTGCCGCGCACTGCTGCGTCGCGGCGGCATGGTCAAGCAGGCAAGCGATGTGCTCAGCGTGGGCGACATTGTGCTCTCGCCCAGCCATCGCGAGGTGACCGTTGCCGGCGAGCCGCTTAAGCTCACCCTGCGCGAGTTCGACCTGCTCGAGTACCTCATGCGCAAGCCCGGCGTGGTCTTTACCCGCGAGTCGTTGCTGCAGAGCGTGTGGGGCTGGGACTTCGACGGCGGTTCGCGCACCGTTGACGTGCACGTGCAGACGCTTCGCCAAAAACTGGGCGAGCATGCCAGCGCCATCGAGACCGTGCGCGGCGTGGGCTACCGCTTGGCCGAGCCTTCTGCCGGTGATGGTGCCGAAGGTGACGACACCGCGGCCACTGCATCGGAGGAGTAACCCGTGGTCTTCGCCCCCCAGGGAAAACATACGCTGTCGCACCGCGTTTTTGTGACGATTTTTGTCTGCGCCATGGCGGTTATCGTGGCGTTTACGGTGCTGGGTGCGTTCTTTGTGCAAAACACCTTGGCGGATGCCACGAGTGCCAATCTGGCACAGGAAACCGAGCTCATTGCTGCCGCCCTCGACGAGCAGCAGGAGCTCATCCCGTTCTTGCGTAGCCTCGATCGCGAGGACTTGCGCATCACGCTGATTAACAAGGATGGATCGGTTGCCTACGACAACGAGGCGTCGCCTTCCACACTGCCCAACCACGGCGATCGCCCCGAGGTCATCGAGGCCTTTGAGAATGGTTCGGGTTCCGCGGAGCGCGCAAGCTCTACGCTCGACGAGATTATGCTGTATCGCGCCGTCGCCCTTGATAACGGCCAGGTTGTCCGCTTGGCGCAGGCCCAGCCTGGCGTTGCGGCGATTTTGCTGTCGATGGTGGCGCCGACGCTGCTTATCGCAGCAGCGGGTGCGGTGCTCTCGTTTTTTATGGCGCGCCGCGAGTCCCGTGCCATCATCGCGCCGTTGCAAGAGGTGGATTTGGACCACCCACGCCGTAGCTATGAGCACGCCTATGCCGAGATGGTCCCCATGCTTGAGCGTATCGAGTCGCAGCGCCAGGAACTCAAGCGCCAAATGGCGGTGCTGGCGGACAACGATCGTATGCGCCGCGAGTTCACGGCGAATATCACCCATGAGCTCAAGACGCCGCTTACGGCGATTTCGGGCTATGCCGAGCTCATCGCAAACGGCATGGTCGAGGGCGAGGACGACCTGCGCAACTTTGGCGGTCGCATCTATCGTGAGGCGGGCCGCTTGGCAGCGCTTGTCAACGACATCCTTACGCTGTCTAACTTGGACGAGGCCGAGCGTGCAACTGAGGGCGAGGCGGTGCCCATTGGGTCCACGGAGCCTATTGAGCTCTCGCGTGCCATCTACGCGGTTGAGCAGCGTCTTGAACAGGTCGCCCGTCAGGCGAATGTGACGATAAGTCATGAGACCAAGCCTGTGGTCATCGAGGGCGTGTCGCGCTTGATTGACGAGCTCATCTATAATCTGGCAAGCAACGCCATCCGCTACAATCGACCCGGCGGTACGGTTACGCTGCAGTGCGGCACCAACGACGAAGGCCATCCGTTCCTTGCGGTCGCCGACACGGGAATCGGTATCGCGCCTGAAGAACAGGGCAAGGTATTTGAGCGGTTCTATCGCGTGGACAAGAGTAGGTCCAAGGCGCGCGGCGGAACCGGTCTGGGGCTTGCCATTGTCAAGCACGCGGCCCTGTATCATCACGCCACGCTCAATCTGTCGAGCGAGTTGGGCGTGGGAACCACCATTACGGTGACGTTTCTCATACAGCAGGACGAGCCATTCGCATAGCGATACAACATAGGTATTGATGCAGACGCCGCATTTGACTTTCGGGTGCGGCGTTGTTGTGCAATTTTACGATTGCTTCCGACATTTTTACAGGAGAGCCTGTTTCTTATGTATAGAGTTTGGTCTCGGTAAAAAGATGCGATAACATACGGACAGTTTTGTCAATCCGAACTGGGGAAATGAAAGGCAAGCTGCATGACCCTTCTCGAACTGTTCCAGCTGCTGAAGAAGCACCTCAAGCTGGTCATCACCCTTCCGGTGGTCTGCGCGATCGCCATGGGTATCGTGTCCTTCGCCGCGATGGACAACACCTATACCGCGACGACGAGCATGTACATTCTCGCCAAGACCGACGATAGCGGCCAGATGAGCTACAACGATCTCTCGGCGAGCCAGATGCTTTCCAACGATATTGCCACGCTGCTGGATAGCGATAACGTTAAGAGCGGCGCCGCCAAGGAACTGGGCCTCACCGATCTGGATGACTACAAGGTGTCTGTTTCCTCCGAGACCACCACGCGTGTCATTACGCTTTCGGTTACCGGCACCGATGCCAAGGAGACGGCTGAGGTCGCAAAGGCCATAGCTAGCTCGGTGAGTACGGTCGCTCAGAACGTCGGCGCTGCCCAGAGCATCAACGTTATCGACGAGGCTAAGACCCCCGAAGCCCCCAGCGGCCCCAAGCGCACGCTGTATATTGCCGTCGCGTTCCTCGCCGGTATCTTTATCGCAGTCGCCTATGTCGTTTTGGCAGACATGCTCAATACCCGCATCCGCGGTGCCGAAGAGGCGGAAGAGCTCCTGGGCATTCCCGTTGTTGGCCGAATTCCGGCTATGAAAGGTGGTAAATAGGCATGGCTAAGGCAAAGAACACCGATAAGCTCGTTGTACAGAATGCCGCCAAGACCCTTCTGGCCAACATCCGCTTTGCGAGCGTGGACGACCCCATTCGCACCATTACCGTCACGTCCTCGATTCCCAACGAGGGCAAGTCTACGGTTTCCATCAACCTTGCCCAGGCTATCGCCACGAGCGGCAAGTCCGTGCTCCTGGTCGAGGCCGATATGCGCCGCAGGTCCCTTTCCGATATGCTCGGCGTTCGTTCGCGCGGCGGACTCTATGCGGTCCTTTCCGAGCAGATTTCCATTGACCAGGCAATTGTCGAGACGGGTCAGAAGAACTTCTACTTCCTCGATGCCGAGCCGCATATTCCCAATCCTGCCGACATCATCGTCTCTCACCGCTTTGCCAAGCTGGTAAAGGCACTGTCTGCCAAGTTCCAGTACGTCATCTTCGACGCTCCTCCGGTCGGCACCTTCATCGATGCTGCCGAGATCGCAAGTCTGACCGACGGCACGCTGTTCGTGGTGCGCGAGGACTTCACCAAGCGCGAGGAGGCACTCAACGCTATCGGCCAGCTTAAGAAGTCCGAAAAGGTCAAGCTCATCGGTACCGTTATGAACTACTGCGAGACCGAGACCAGCGAGTACTACTACTCCTACTACACCAAGGACGGTAAGAAGGTGAAGAAGGGCTCCGACGATCAGGGGACTTCCAAAAAGGGCATCTTCACCAACCGAGCAAACGTTTAGTTGATTAAGGCTGACCTATGCGTGACATTCATTGCCATATCTTGCCGGGTGTAGACGACGGCGCCGCCGATCTCGATGAGAGCTTGGCGATGCTCGAGGCTGCCAAGCGGGCCGGTGTAACCAGAATCGTTTGCACTCCTCACTGCCGTGATCCCTATTTTGATTACGACAAGATGTGGGATGCCTTTGAACTGCTGCGTGATAACGCTGACGGTTTTCCGCTCCAGATGGGCTTCGAGGTCAACCATCGAAAGCTCGTTGAGCTTGGTATCGATGCCGCGGAGCACTTGCATTTCGATGGGACCAACGAGTTTCTGCTCGAGCTTTCGACGCATGCCGATGCGTATGCGTTTAGAGAGTACGAGAACACGATTTACGATTTGCAGTGCCGTGGCTACCAGGTGATCATCGCTCATCCTGAGCGCTATCGTGCGGTTCAAAAGGATGTAAGCGTGGCGGAGCGCCTGGTCGATATGGGCTGCAAGCTGCAGGCTTCGGCGGACTTTATTGCCGGCGGTCGCTTTGGTCGCGAAAAAAAGCCGGCACAGCGCCTGTTCGATCAGAACCTGTACAGCTTCATCGCGAGCGATGCCCATAACGTGGGTCATTACGACTGCCTGGCGAAGGCTCGCGCGAAGTTTAGCGTGCGCGGAGCTCATTTTCGCTAAAATCTGTCCCTAACGTTCGCGTTGAATGAAAGGGCAGCTATGGATATCCAACTTAAGACGGGATGCTTTGATGACGCGGCGTTGGTGCGCCGCGTCGTTTTTATGGACGAGCAGGGCTACGAGAATGAGTTCGACGCTATCGACGAGGATCCGAACTGCATTCATGTGACGCTCTATGTAGACGGCGAGCTTGCCGGTTGCTCGCGCGTGTTTCCCGAAGAGCTTGAGCGCGTGGCTGACGCAGAGGCCCCGGTGTTGCCGGCATGCGACATGGACGAAGGCGTTGCGGCGGGGGAGACCTACATTATGGGGCGCGTCGCCGTGCTGCCGGCTATGCGTCGTCGCGGACTGGCGAGTGCGATCGTGGAGACCAGTGCTTCGTGTGCACGCGATGCCGGCGCTAAGCTTATTAAGCTGCATGCGCAGGAATACGTGCTGCCGCTTTATGCAAAGGCGGGCTACACGCAAATTGCCCCGGTAGATTACGAAGACGAGGGCCAGCCCCATGTCTGGATGGCCAAGCGCGTAGATGGCAGATAGGGACGTTCCTTTTCTGCCGGCAGTTGGGGACACTCCTTGGCAATTGACGCATTGGAGCGCTCAGACATACAGTTTTTCGATACCGTGTGTATATATGCGCGCTATTGGGTTATAAAATCTAAGTCTGAACATAGCAGGTCTGCAATGCGGCTCGGGCAACCGGGCCGTTTTTGCGGGCAGGGGTAGCGCGAAAGGACTGCACATGCGTCAATTTAAGACCGAGAGCAAAAAACTGCTCGACCTCATGATCAACTCCATCTACACCAATAAGGAAATCTTCCTGCGCGAGCTTATCTCTAACGCGAGCGACGCCGTCGACAAGCTCAACTTTAAGAGCCTGCAGGATCCGAGTGTCAAGATCGACCAGGGCGACCTGGCCATTCGCGTCTCCTTTGATAAAGACGCCCGCACCATTACCATCTCGGATAACGGCATTGGCATGACCGCCGAGGAGCTCGAGCGCAATCTGGGCACCATCGCCCATTCCGGCTCCGAGGAGTTTAAGACCGAGAACGCCGAGCAGCAGGGTTCGGATGTCGACATCATCGGCCAGTTTGGCGTGGGCTTCTACTCGGCTTTTATGGTCGCCAGCCATGTGAAGGTCGTCAGCCGCGCCTACGGCGAGGATGTCGCCCATGTGTGGGAATCCGACGGTCTTGAGGGCTACACCATCGAGGACGGCGAGCGTGCCGAGCACGGTACCGATGCTGTCTCTTATACACATCTCCGAGCCCACGAGACTAGGCATGATCTCG
>URVF01000046.1 GCA_900551185.1 uncultured Collinsella sp.
CTACACGCGTAAGATCGTCGGCAGCGTCAGATGTGTATAAGAGACAGCAGCGAACCCGAGATGGTAACGACATCGGCCTTGCTCGCAAGCTCGGCGAACTTGGCGGTAAAGGCATCGAGCTCCTCGGGGGCAATCGTCGGGCCGCTCTCGAGCAGCTCGGTCTGGTTGCCGGCGTGGAGGATGTTGAGACAAATGCGAGTCTCGCCCTTGATGGGCACAAAATCATTCTTAATGCCGTTAGCATCCATGAGCTCGGCCATATAGGCGCCCATATGACCACCAAGCAAGCCGGTTGCCACGACATCGTCGCCCAGCTGGCCCAGGACGCGGGCCACGTTGAGGCCCTTACCGCCGGCGGTCTTTTCGGGCGTCACGCGGTTGACGTCGTCGATAATGAGCTCATCGAGCTGATAGCGCGTATCGACGGACGGGTTCATCGTAACGGTGAGGATCATTTCTAGCTCCTTATCTCGCAGGCTCCTTATGCCTTGCAAAACGAATTGGCTACATGCGACTACAGAATCTCGATTGTGAACGAGCGCACGATGGTTTCTTTGGGCTTGGCGATAAGGCAGCCGCGCTTGTGCTCAAGCACGTCGTCCTCATCGGAGCAGGTCGAAAGACCGCCCCAGGGCTCAACTGCCACAAAATCACCCTCGGGCTTGCTCCACACAATGAGGTACGGGAAGCCCTCAAAGCTCAGGCGAACACCCTTGTCCTCGCCCTTTTTGGAAAGCGTGACCTGACGGCTCTCGAGCACGTCAAAGATGGTCTCCGCAAAATCGAAGAGCTCATGTGACAGAGGCAGCGTCTTTCCCACCATGGGGTTCTTGGAGCGGTTGGTCACGTCAATCAAGCCAGTCGAGGGGACGGCAGTGCAAAGCTCAGCAGCTTCGTCCTTCTCAAAGCGCAGCTCGTAGTCCGTATAGGCCTCGCCCTCATCGAGCGGGCACCTAAAGCCGGGGTGTCCACCGATAAAGAAAGGCATGTCCTCGGTGCCCTCGTTGGTAACCTCATAGGAGACGCGCACGGCGGCGTCCTCGAGCGTATAGCGGGCGACAAGCTTAAACGGATACGGATAATCGCTCAGCAGCGCGGCGTTATCCTCCGAAGCCAGGCACATCGCCAGCTCGTTCTCGCTCTGGCTCAGCAGCTTCCACTCCTGTTTGCGCGCAAACCCATGGCGGGCGAGCTTCACATGATGTCCGGCAAACGTCATGGCGCTGTTATCGCGCAAACCTCCGCAAATCGGGAAGCAAATCGGTGCCTGGCCGGACCACACGGCGGGATCGCCCTGCCACAAGTACTCGCGACCTCCAGCCTCAATCGAGGTAAACGAACCACCGGCCGTGGAGACCTTGATAGAAATCGAATCGTTGGAGAGAGCGTATTCCATTGTCCATCCTTTCGAACAACTGCTTTTTGCTCGCAAGAACCCGTCTCGGCCCTGACCAAAGGACAAACCCGCACGTTCATCGATGCGTCCGGTTTCCCAGCCATGCAACGGGGTACCATACAGACATTGATGCAATTACAGCTGAAAGGCCTTCTTATGCGAACCATCATCCTTTATGCCTCACACCACCACGGCAATACGAAAAAGCTCGTGGACGCCATCGTCGAGGCGCACCCCGAGATCGATACCCTCGACGTGAAGTCACTCGGTAAAAACGAGTACCCCGACCTGCACGAATACCATCTGATCGGTGTCGCCACGGGCATCTATTACTCCGAGATCGACAAGGACATGGCACGCGTGCTCACGAACGTGCTGCAGCCGCAGGACAAGGTGTTTGGCCTTATGACCTACGGTGGCAAAAACAAGTGGTACGGCAAGGATATCGATGGCATCTGCCGCATGAGGCAGGCCATCTTTATGGGTGTCTACGGCTGTCCCGGCTTTGATACGTGGGGGCCGTTCAAACTCACCGGCGGCGTCCAGAAGGGACACCCGACCGCTGAGGAAATTAAGGGCGCCGTCGACTTCTTCGACAAGATCGAAGACGAGTATGGCGACATCATCGTCGAAGAGTACGCCAAGCGCGAGAAGCGTCTAGCATACGAAAAGGAGCATCCCGCGGGGGGTCTTGTGGCCGGCGTCAAGCGCACGGCAAAGAAGATCGCTAACAAGCTGTAACTGTTAAGGTGCTTTTGAGCGTTTAACCCATACGGCGGGTCCGAGCAGATTCGGGCCCGCCGTCTTTTTCTATCGTTACTCGGTAAAGGCGTTGCCGACGCTCTGGCCGCCAACATACGTCTCGACGAGGGTGAGCTCATGGTCGAACACGACAAAGTCGGCGTCGCGACCCGGCATGATGCTGCCGCACTTATCCTCGATGTGCGCAGAGCGAGCCGGCACCTCGGTTGCCATGCGAATGGCGATATCAGCGCTGGCGATGCCCCAATCGACAATGTTCTTGACTCCCTGGGCAAGCGTGAGCACCGAGCCGGCAATGCTCTTGCCGTCGGCGAGCCAGCACAGGTTGTCCTTCATGATGACGTCCATGCCGCCGCTGGTATAGCTGCCCTCGGGCATGCCGCCGCAGCCAAGGCAGTCGGTGATGAGCACCGTGTGCTGCCAGCCCTTTGCCTGCAGCAGCGCCTTGATGGCGGCAGGGTTTACGTGCTTGCCGTCACAGATGATCTCGGCGTAGGTCTCGGGCGTGGACATGGCAGCGCCCACGACACCGGGCTCACGGTGATGCAGCCCGCGCTGGCCGTTATAGGTATGCGTAAAGCAGCTGGCACCGGCGTTGATGGCGGCGATGCACTCATCGTAGGTGGCGTCGGAGTGACCGATGCTGGTCACCACACCCTTGGCGTTCAGAGCAGCCGCATAAGCAGCGGCACCGTCGCGCTCGGCCGCCATGGCGCTCTTAACGATGCGACCACCCGCAGCCTCCTGCCACTGATCGAAGACCTCCTCGGAGGGATCGATAAGATAAGCGGGGTTCTGCGCGCCCACGTGCTTCATGGTAAAGAAGGGGCCCTCCAGGTAGATGCCCTGAATGCGAGCACCGCAGAAGTCGGGGCCGCGACCCTCGTCAGCCTGGGCGATGGCGGCGCAGGCATCCTTGATCTGCTCGACGCCATCGGTGAACGTCGTGGGCAGCCAGCTGGTGGTACCGCGACGGGCGAGCTCGGTCGAGCTGATATCAATGCCCTCGGGATCGTTATCGGTAGTCGAGTGGTTATAGAAGCCATGGATGTGAGTATCGACCATACCCGGTGCGATCCACGATCCCGTGTAGTCCTTAATCTCGCAAGAGGGCTCGTCGGCCTGCCAGGCGCCAAAAACGCCATCCTCGACCATAAGATAGCCGCCCAGTTGCGGGCCTGCCGGCAAGAAGAACTTGTCAGCCTTAATTGCGTACGTGCTCATATGCACTCCTTGCTTCTAAAGCAGTTGACTGTGGTAATGCTTATACCCGGTCCATGTAAAAACAAAAAGCGCCCGCCCGCCGTTATGAGCGGACGGGCGCCCTTACAGGGGGACGCGATTAAGCGGTGAAGGGGTGAATCGTCACGCCCTTAACCACGCGGTTGACCGTGCCGGTGGGGCTCGGCGTATCGGGCGTGTTGCCCACGCGCACGGAGTTGAGCAGGCTGATAGCCTGGGCAAACATCACGAACGGCAGAGCAAGGTAACCCTCGGGAAGTGCCTCGTAGCCCTTAAAGGTGAAGGACTCACCCTCATAGACGGTGGCACCTTCCTGCTGAACGGCGATGGTGTGCTGAGCGATCTCGTCGCCACCGATCTCGTTGAGGATGTCGATGTCGTACTGACGGGTGTAGGCGTCGTTGTTGACGAACACGAAGACGAGCGTCTTATCGTCGACGAAGGACTTAGGTCCGTGACGATAGCCCATGGAGGTGTCGTAGGAAGTAGCGACCAGACCGTGAGCGAGCTCGAGGATCTTGAGCTGGCTCTCCTGAGCAAGGCCACCGAAGGAGCCAGAACCCAAGTAGGTCACGCGGTTGAAATCGCCAGCCAGGTAATCGGCGATCTCGGGCTCACGGGAGATGACCTCCTCGCCCATCTTGGCAATCGTCTCGACCCACTCGGCCTTCTGCTCGTCAGAGGCAGTGTCGAAAATAAGGGTGGAGAGCAGGGTCATGCAGGAATAAGAACCGGTCATGGCGAAGCCCTTGTCGTTGGCGCGCGGAATGAGCAGCGTCAGCGCATTGGGATCATCGGCAGACTCGACGGCGAGCTTGCCCTCGGGAGCGCAGGTGATGTTGAGGAACTTGACGTTGTGGACGAGCTCCTTGGCAACGGCAACGGCAGCAAGGCTCTCGGGGCTGTTGCCAGAGCGGGCAAAGGAAACCACGAGCGTGGGATCCTCGGCGCGCAGGAAGTCACGCGGGGCGCTCACGATGTCGGTCGTGGCGATGGGCTTAAAGTCGTAGAGATCAGTGTTGCCAGCGTGACGCAGGTACGGGGCGCAGGTATCGCCAACGTAGTCGGACGTACCGGCACCGGTGAAGACAACGGACAGACGGCCCTCGCCCATAGCGCGAGCCTCGGCCAGGAAGGCCTCGATGGCCTCCTTGTTCTCGCGATAGATGTTGAGCGTATCACGCCAAAGCTCGGGCTGCTGAGCAATCTCGGCCGTGGTAATCTGGGCGCCAAGCTCGGTGAGCTCCTCGACACTCTTCTCGAACATTTCTAATACCTCTCTCTAGAAGTAATCCTCTGACGTGCAATTATACACTTCGGTTGGTTATCTGGTAGTAACCAGTTAAATGCAAAGAATCACCATATGGAAACGATGCGAGCACTAGTTACTGCGCTGGTGGTAAACCTTGTATTTAAACTGATCGGCACGAGCAACCGAGAGTGTGTACTCCACTACCTCGTTTGACTCGTTATACGTAGTCCTGACCAAATCGAGCACAGGCGAGCCCTCGACAATTCCCAAAAGGTGGGCATCGGTGGGACGGGCTATGCTCGCATAGAACTCCTCTTCGGCCACGCGAATCTTTTGCTGAAAGTCCTGCTCAATCACATCGTAAAGCGGCTTACGCTCCAGCAGCGGTCGCTTTAGGGACAGAAATTGACGAACCGGTAGATAGCTACGTTCGACCATCATGGGCATGTTGTCGGCAGAACGAAGGCGCTTGAGCTTAAAAATGCGATCACCGATGCGCAATCCCATATGCTCGGCCAGATTCTTATCGGCCTCCATCTCGCAAAACTCGAGAATCGTGGTCTCGGGTTCTCGACCCATCGCGCGCATCTGCTCGGTAAAGCTGTAGGACTGCATAAGATTGGTTGCCTTTGCCGAACGGTCGGTCACAAAGGTACCGCGACCGTGCTGCCGAACCACCAGTCCTAAACGCTCCAGTTCCTGCAGAGCCAGGCGTACCGTTGTGCGCGAGAGACCATAGCGCTCCGAAAGTTCGCGCTCGGAAGGAATCATGTCACCGGCGCGATATTCATGGTCAATCTTTTCGGTCAGAATATCGACCAGCTGATCGTACAGCGGTTGCTTACGCGCTCCGATCGCCATCCTATCCTCCCTTTTGCTCGAATTCGGCTAACTACCTAGGGTGTTATGCATTATCTGTCTGCCACACCCGAATCATTAAGAAAACAAAAGCCGCGCGCTCTTTCGAGCACGCGGCTTTTAACATACACATGGCTTAAGGGGTCGGGGTGTGAGCCGCGTAGGGACACACCCCTCAAGCTAGAGCCTTACCAGATGCTCGGCCAGAGACCAAGCGGACCAGCGCCCAGGATGCCAAGGACGAAGAGCAGGAGAATGCCCTTGGTCGGGGTCCAGCTGTGCTTAGCGAACATGTAGTAAAGCAGCAGCGTAAGCATAAGCGGGACGAGCTTCGGGACGATGGTGTTGAGGGTGTCGGCAACAGAGAAGTTGACCGGATCCTCGGTAACGGTGCCGTAGGTAACGGACTCCATGCCGTTACCCAGATCGGTGACGCCGCACTCGACAGCGTTGCCGTCGGCATCGGAAGCGGTAAGGGCGTTGCCGTCCTTATCGGTCATGGCGATAGTACCGGCCTCAGCGGTCTCGGTATCGATGCCCTCCATACCGGTGAAGTTCTCGGCCTCCTTCTCGGAGACGATCACGGTAGTAGCGGAGAGGCCACGGGTGGTGCCGTTGGGGATCTGGAGGTTGATCTGGGTGCCACCCATGGTGACGACCAGGCAACCGACGACGAAGACGCCCATGATGGAAGCGGCACGCGTGAAGGCCTGCATGTTGGCGGTCAGAGCATCAATAGCGCTGGTGCCAAGCTTGTAGGACCAGTTCATGAGCCAGAAGCGCAGAGCGAACTGGACAGCGTTGAAAATCACCAGGAAGATGATCGGCGCAGCAGCGTTGCCGTTGATGGCCATGTTGGAGGTGATGCCGGCCGTGATAGGCACGAGCGTCAGCCAGAACAGGGCGTCACCGATACCACCGAGCGGGCCCATTGCGGCGACGCGGACGGCGCGGATCGTGGGGATGTCAACCTTGTTCTGCTCGAGCGAAAGCACGATGCCCATAACAAAGGTGACGAGGAACGGGTGGGTGTTGAAGAACTCCAGGTTGTGGCTCATGGAAGCCGCGAGGTCGTTCTTGTTGGTGTGGATCTTCTCCAGACCGGGGATGATGGAGTAGAGCCAGCCAGCGGCCTGCATACGCTCGTAGTTGAACGAGGCCTGCAGGAAGCAGGAGCGCCAAGCCATCTTGTTGAGGGTCTTCTGGTCGAGCTGCGGAGCAGGAGTGAGATCCTCGTAGTGCTCCGGGATCACATACTCATTAGATGCCATCTTCGAAGTCACCTCCGTCAGAAACAGCTGCACCCTTCAGCTCGGTCTGCTGCTGGAAGTCCCAGAAAGCGATGCCGAAGCCGATGAGAGCGAGGATGAGCAGAGCAGGGGTTGCCAGCGAATCGTTGGCAACGGTGATGAGCGCGAGGCCAAAGCCCATAAGGAAGAAGCCCCACATATCGCGGTTCATCATAACCTTGAGCAGGACGGCGAAGCCGACGAAGCGCATCATGCCGCCTGCAGCGGACAGACCGGTCTGCAGCCAAGTCGGGATGGCGGAAGCGATGGTCTGACCAATGGTAGCGCCAGCGATGAAGAACAGGGTGACGACGACAGCGAAGATCAGGCCGAGCAGAGCCATGGCGAAGTAGTTCAGGCGCTCGATGCCCTTGGTGTCCGCGTTATGAGCCATGTTATCGGCCGTGGACATAAGCGGGGACATAAGCGTGAAGACCAGGGTAACGCCGAGCTGACCAAGCAGAGCGAACGGAATGGCAAGGCCGACTGCCGCGTTGGGCTCGAGACCCGTAGCGATAGCGAGAATGGCTGCCATGATGCCGCCAATGACGGCGTTAGGCGGCTGAGCGCCTCCGATCGGCATGTTGCCGATCGTCATGAGCTGATAGGTACCACCCACGAGAAGACCGGTGTTGAGGTCGCCAAGGATAAGACCGATGACGGCGCCGGTGACGATGGGCTGATAGAGAGACTCGAGGAAGTCAAACTGGTCGATTGCCGCGATGAACGTGACGACGAAGACCAGAGCGATCTGGATGATCGAGTATTCCATCTTGCTCCTCCTTTCAAAATGTATGTACGCACTTTGGATTTCACGTACAGAACGTCAGGGTTTCACTCCTGACAACGTGGATCACGAGGATTACGAGAAGAGCTTGCTCGTGTCCTCAACAGGCGTGCTCGGAACGCGCCTGATCTCCAACTCCACCCCCAATTCCTGCAGCTCTTTAAACGCAGCGACATCCTCGTCGTTAACTGCGACGGAGGTGGCGACTTGGCGCTTTCCTTCCGACATGTGCATGTTGCCGATGTTTACCTTCTTTATAGGCACACCGCCCTTGACGAGCGTAAGCACGTCTTCCGGTGTTTCGGCCACGATGAAGATCTTCTGGCGCGGGCTCGCCTTGCCAATGACGTCGATGGTCTTCTGCAGAGAGAAGAAACGCGTAGCGACGCCGGCGGGAGCGGCCATCTTCATGAGGTTCTGGCGCATGGTGTTGGACGCCACGTCGTCGTTGGCGACGAGGATGAGGTTGGAGCCCAGGGTGGAGTTCCACTGGGTGGCAACCTGACCATGAACCAGTCGGTTATCGATGCGGGTAAGAAGAATGTTGGGTTCTGCCATGTTGATCAGCTTCCTTTCGTTATTTGCTGACGACAGTTACTTGATCTCCTGAATCGCGTAACGCGAAACATCTACGACGGCTCCGGATCGGACTTTGATCTGGACCTTCTCGCCTTCGATGCCTTTGACGGTTCCGTAGATACCGCCGGCGAAAAGAACCTCCTGACCCGGCTTGAGCTCGGTGTGCAGCTCCTTGAAGTACTTCTGCTTCTTCTTCATGTTGATTTGCGACCAGATGGTGTAAATCAAGCCCATGATGACAAGCAGGCCTAAAAGAGCGACCGAGGAGCTCAGGACGTTGGCTCCGAAATCGGCCATTAGATGCCGTCCTCGTCGCCGAAGATATCCTCTTCGTCGGAGCCGGCAACGGATGCGACCGTCTGGGCGGTGATGCCCGTCTGGCCAACGGTCACGGCCTGCTCGCCAAGCTCGGCGAGCGTGGCATTGCCGCGGAGGAACAGAAGCTCAATAACCATGGGAAGGTTGGTGCCAGTCAGAACCTCGACGTTGTCGACATCCTGGGCAATCATCATCGACTGGTTGAACGGGGTGCCGCCAAGCAGGTCGGTAAAGACGAGCACGCCATCGCACTCCTCGCGCATGGCGGTAATAGCGGCACGGAGATCCTCACCGTAGGAAGCAGCCTGGTCGCCCTCAAAAGGAACGACGGTAAAAGCGGGCTGGTCGCCGGCAACCATAGCGATAGCGCTAGCTAGACCGGGTGCGAACTGTCCATGACCGGTAAGAATAAAGCCAACCATTCAAATTTCCCTTCCGAAGGTGTGTACAATCTGAGTCCGATGATTTTCGGAAGCCAGCGGGCGCTCGCCCTTAAAGCTTCTTAGAAAGCGTTCTTTGAAGACCAGTGGTTTCTAAACTGGTAGTAACCACGTGACGTGTTGTTGTCACTATATCACCCCAGAAGAGGTCGCTTTCGTTGATTCATACGGTAAAACGTTTTTGCACCGCTCACGGTGATAAATCGACCGTTCACCGGTCGTTAACACTTCTACCTGCGGTTTTGAAACCGTTTCGAAATGCTTTGGCAAAAGATCGGAACTTTTCCTGTCCCTAAACAACGCAGGGCGGCTAAAAATAGCGTGTAGAAAAATTGCAGGTCATTGTGAAGATATGTGAATTGGTCTTTTTGACTTAATACCAGTTAGAACCAGTTTTGAGATTATCGGTGAACGGTAGTTTTCGACCGTTTACCGGTTACTTGCAATCGTTTGCAGCTGTTTTCCCATATGAATTAGGGAAACACAATGGAGCGCTTGCGCAATCACGGGAACGATCACGGGAAGTTTTGGCATTTGTCCTCATCCCCCGCGCGCCAAACTCCAGCATCCAAAATGAGCTAATAGCTCACGCTAATCGTTTTCAATCATTACTTACTCATTATCCGTAATTATTTATCGTTTATCGTTAATTCTGATATGATACAAGTATCATACAAACGCCGATTGGAGGGGTTATGGTCCATCGAAGCGCATCTATATCGAATGAAACCATCAGCCGCGAACAGACGATAGCCAAACTGAGGAAGCTCGCTCGCATCTGCAAATGGGCCACGATCTGCATTACCACCGCGCTCGCTCTGGGACTTCTCGCAGTCATTGCGATTGACCTTCTACTCGTATTGCCTAGCCTCTCCCAAGGGTCGTGTCTCCAATCCGTAGAACTTCAAGCCGGCGAAGGGCCGTGCCTTGCTATCGTCGGCACCGATGTGCAGGCCCCACTTATGCTCGTCGCACACGATGGTCACACTGCCATAGGGAGCCTCTTGATGACATGCCTCGCGCTTGCCATCGCGATAAGCGTGCGCAGGCTTTTCTTCAACATTGAAAAGGAAGGCAGGCCCTTTGACCTTGCTGTCTCTTATACACA
>URVF01000047.1 GCA_900551185.1 uncultured Collinsella sp.
ACGAGATCATGCCTAGTCTCGTGGGCTCGGAGATGTGTATAAGAGACAGGCTGAGCTGCGTGGTGCCGGCGCTCGAGCGCCCGTGGAAGGCGGCGCTTTCCCGTACCTGCACGGGACGCGTGCTCACGGTGGGACCGGGACTTAAGACCGGCATGCCCGTCCACTACGACGACCCGGCCGAGATCGGCCCCGACCGCATCGCCGATGCCGTGGCGGCCCGTGCCGTCTACGGCTCTCCGTGCATCGTGATCGACCTGGGCACGACGACCAATATCGAGGTCATCGACGCGCACGGCACCTTTGTGGGCGGCGTCATCGCGCCGGGGCTGGCGCTCGGCGCCCGCTCGCTTTCGGCGGCAGCAGCGCGTCTGCCGCAGGTCGAGCCCTCGGCACCCACGCATGTAATCGGCCGCAACACGCGCGAGGCCATGCGCTCGGGCGTGGTCTTGGGCGAGGTGGCCCGCATCGACGGCATGCTCGACATGGTGCTCGCCGAGATGCGCGCGACCAAGGCCGCGGGGGAGGGCGACGTGCCCATCGTCATTACCGGCGACGATGCCGAGGCACTCGCGTCGCTGGTCGGTCACAGTCTGACGGTCGACGACGCGCTGACGTTGCGGGGTCTCGCCGAGCTCTACCACATCAACCAAAAGCCCCGCCGCGTGTAAAGGTGAGGGCGCCGGTGGGACAAACGCCCCCACCTTTCACCTGCTACAATGGGTCAAACTATTGCGATTACGGAGGTGTCTGCCATGTCGGACGATCTTCATCAAACTTCGTCAGGCAAGCGCCTGGACGTCATTAGCTGGGACGAGTTCTTTATGAGCGTGGCCATCGCCGCGCAGCGCCGCAGCAAGGACCCCAACACGCAGGTGGGTGCGTGCATCGCCAACACCAACCACCGCATCCTTTCGGTGGGCTACAACGGTACACCCTCGGCGCTCAACGACGACTTTTTTCCGTGGGGTACGAGCGACGACCCGCTGCAGGACAAGCACAACTACGTGGTCCATGCCGAGGCCAACGCCGTTCTTAACTACCGTGGCTCGCTCAAGGACCTCGAGGGTTCCACGGTCTACGTCACGCTGTTCCCGTGCCACGACTGCGCCAAGATTTTGGCTCAGGTGGGCGTGGGCGAGGTCGTCTACCTGGACAACAAGTACGCCGACACCGATGACGGACGCATCAGCCGCCGCATCCTCGACTCCTGTGGCATCAGCTACCGCCAGGTCATCGTCGATGTCCAGATTGGTACCGGGGGACAGGCTCGACAGTAATATGCGTTGTCGCTATCTGACGACGAACGCAGCTCAAAGAGCCCCGTCCCAAATTGACTGCTCGTGAAAGTCGTGTCCGCGCGCATGGACGGCTCGTGAGCGGGTACACGGCTGTAGTAACATAGCTCTGTCCGCGGGCGTGCCCGCGTTATTGTGAGAAAGGAGCCCCTGTGGCTGTTAACGAAGAGCTGCTTAAGAAGGTTCTTGAGGAGATCCGCCCCAACCTGCAGGCTGACGGCGGCGATATGGAGTATGTAGGCGTCGACGACGAGGGCGTCGTCCAGCTTGAGCTTCAGGGCGCCTGCGCCGGCTGCCCTATGAGCGCACTGACCCTGTCCATGGGTATCGAGCGTATCCTCAAGGAGCATGTGCCCGGCGTTACCCGTGTTGAGCAGATCAATGCCTCCGGCGAGACCGACGATCTGTACGACGAGTACGCGCCGTTCTAAGATCCGAAAGCTGCGGACGGCATACTCCGCATAGACGTTACGCCCAAATATGCGGCTGCGAGCGCAAGGCCCGCGGCCGCATTTGTATGTAGGGAGCAGGGGGACCGATATGCTCAACGACCTCTACCATATGCTTGATCCCGTCGCCATTTCGGCGGGGCCCATCACCATCTACTGGTACGGCTTGGCCTATGTGGTCGGGGCTTTGCTCACGGCGGTCGTCATGTATCGCACGCAGCGCCGTTGGGGTTTTGACATTACGGTCGACGACCTGACGAGCGTCGTGGTCGGCGCGGTCTTCGGCCTCATCATCGGCGCGCGCCTGTTTTACGTCGTCTTTTACGGCGATGGCTACTATTGGACCCACCCGCTCGAGATCTTTGCCACCAACGAGGGCGGCATGAGCTTCCATGGCGGCCTGGTGGGCGGCATTATCGGCGGCATCATCGTGTGCCGCATGTATAAGCTCGACGCATGGACTTTGGCAGACCTTGCCGTCATAGGCGCGCCGCTGGCCTTGTGCCTGGGCCGTTGTGCCAACTTTGTCAATGGTGAGCTGTGGGGCAAGCCGACCGATCTGCCCTGGGGCGTGATCTTTGGCGGCACCGCGGGCGATATGCCGCGCCATCCCTCCCAACTCTACGAGGCATTTCTCGAGGGCATCGTGCTCTTCTGCATTCTGCAGGTGCTCAGCCGCAAAAAACCGCTGCTGCCCCAGGGTACGTTTATGGGTGTGTTTGTGATGGGTTACGGCATCGTCCGCTTCCTCATTGAGTTTGTGCGCGTACCCGATGCCCAGCTGGGCTATCTGCTGGGCGGCGTCATCACCATGGGTCAGCTACTGAGCCTGCCACTCGTGATTGCGGGCCTGGCGCTCATCATCTTTGCTCGTCGCCGCAACCGTCCCCAGCGCATCTACCTGGACGCCTAACCACCAAAACCACCACAAAGGGGACAGGCACCTTTGTGGTGGTTTGCTGGGCAACGATGACAGAACCGTAACGTTTCCTCAGATAAAACCTGCCAAAATAAACCTGTCCCTTTTTGGCAGGTTTCTAGAAAGGCTCTTTGGACTGTGAAGGATTCCGACCTCTCCACAACGGCTGCGCGCGACGCTGCCCGCATCGTCTGGTTTAAGCGCTACCCCGCCAAGCAGACGCTCATCTCATTTTTGCTCGCGCTGTTGGCGACCACGGCGTTTTCCATCGATCCCGCCCCGGTGTCGAGCAACGCGGTCCTGGCGATCGATCCCAAGGCGACGGGCGCGCTCTACGTGTGCTACGAGGTGCTTCTCTCGTTTGCCGGCCATACCGACGCAGTGATGCTGCTCGCGCTTGCCTGTTTGCTCACGCTGCCGTTTCGC
Organism: uncultured Collinsella sp.; assembly: GCA_900551185.1. Classification (GTDB taxonomy): domain Bacteria; phylum Actinomycetota; class Coriobacteriia; order Coriobacteriales; family Coriobacteriaceae; genus Collinsella. Next base: position 3,090 of record URVF01000047.1, read on the forward strand.
TATGTGTTCTTTGGCCGCGGTGACGCTTGGCGCCCGTCGGTCGTGCTGCCATCGCTGTTCTTTGCCGTTTGCATGGTGTTCGGCCGTAGCTACGACCTCACCGATTCGGCTGAGATTGTGCTGGGCGACAAGGCACGCGTTATCTGCGCCTGGATTGGTGGCGCGGGCTGGATGCTTCTGGCGATTGTGGCCTTCTATCTGGCTTTTGAGTTTTTGGATTGGTTGGGCTCCCGCCGCATTCCGTTTTCGGAGGCGCATTTTGGCCGCGTGTGGCGTGTTGTCCACGCCGTGCTCTCGGTTCATCCCTTTGTCGGGCCGTTTCTTGTGCTCATGATTGTCTGGGCGCCCACGCTTATCGCCTCGCTGCCCGGCCTCTTTATGGGAGACACGGGCGCGCAGGTCCGCCAATGGTTCAACTACCCCAACGGCACGAGCGATTACCTACGCCTGCTTAACCCCAACGTGCTACTCAACGGACATCATCCGGTGGTGCACACGGCCATCATCGGCTCGTGTGTGCAGCTGGGGCTTTCGCTATTTAACAGCGCCAATGCGGGCCTTGCCATCTATACTTGTGCCCAATTCGTCATCACCGCCGCCTGCATGTCCTATTCCATATCGTCGCTGCGCAAGCTGGGCGTGAGCCTGCCGGTCCGCGGCGTCATCTTGCTGTTCTTTGCGTTTATGCCGATGTTCTCTAACTACGCGGCGTTGCTCACCAAAGACGTGCTCTTTGCCGACGCGTTCTTGGTGCTGCTGGTACAGACCGTCAAGCTCGTGGCATGTGGCTTGCCCCGTCGTGATGCCAATGTCGAGCGAGCGGGCGAGAAAGCCCCCGTGCTCTTTGCGCGCCATGACTGGCTGTTGCTCGTGCTGGGTGCCATGGGTTCCACGTTTTTGCGCAATGGCGGCTTGGTCTTTCCGTTGGCGGCCTGCGTGATTGCGGCGGCGTTTTGCGCCTGGGATGTACATGTCGCTCGTCGTGCGGCTAAGCAGATGGGCACTACGGTCTCATGCGCCACGCCGCGCTTCCGCTGGGTGGGAGTTCTTGCGGTGCTTGCACTCTGCCTTGCCTCTAATATGTACTTCACCAAGGTCTTTATGCCGGCGCACGATATCACGCCTGGTTCCAAGCGCGAAATCCTTTCGATTCCGTTCCAGCAGACGGCTCGTTTCGTCCAAAAGCACGACGGCCTCAACTCGGGCGTCAACCCCACGGTTAAGGAGGACGGCACCATCGTGGAGGCTCCTTGCGACGGCTTGGTGACCGACGAAGAGCGTGCCGTGATCGACCGTGTGCTCAAGTACGAGAATCTGGGCCGCCGTTACAACCCGGATAAGTCGGACGCCGTCAAAAATTGCTTTAACGAGTACGCCTCGCAGGAGGACATCAAGGCCTATTTTGAGGTGTGGGCTCAGATGTTCAAAAAGGATCCCGAGTGTTATATCTCGGCGCTCATCAATAACTACTACGGCTACTTTTATCCGAGTGCCCGCGATGCTTGGGTCTACAGCACGGCGCGCAGTGCCGAGATTATGGCAAAGCCCGATAACCTCAAGTACTTCGACTTCCATCCGGTCGATAGCAAGGTTGTACGCTGGTGCGACCACCTGATCAACCTGTACCGCGTGGCGGTGCAGCGCATCCCGTTTATCTCGCTCACCATGAGCTCGGCCACCTATGTGTGGATCATGATCGCCGTGGTGGTCTATCTGCTACGTCGTCATTCGTGGCGCGGGCTGGCCATTTGGGTGCCGCTGCTGGGCGTGCTCGCCGTGTGCCTGATCGGTCCCTGCAACGGCTCGACCTACATGCGCTACCTGTATCCGGTCATCGCCTGCATGCCCTTTGCCATCGGCGCCACCATCACCCGCAGCGATCTCCTCTGGTCCTAATTTGGTGCAAAGGGGACAGGTTACTTTGCACTAAGGGGCTGCATCATCACGACGCCTTCATTTTGGGGTTTATCTCGCAGGCCAGTAGGTATATCATAACGACGTTTGTTTATATTGCCCGAGCATCTGCGCTGGGCTTTAGGTCGAAACCGATAGGAGACACGTATGTCCGGACACTCTAAGTGGGCCACAACCAAGCATCGTAAGGGCGCGCAGGACGCCAAGCGTTCCGCCCTCTTCTCCAAGCTGAGCCGCAACATCACCGTTGCTGCCCGTCTCGGCGGCGACCCGCTGCCCGAGAACAACGCCAGCCTCGCCGCTGCCGTTTCCAAGGCCAAGGCTCAGTCCATGCCTAAGGACAAGATCAAGTCCGCTATCGACAAGGCTTTTGGTTCGGGTGCCGATGCCGCCGTCTACGAGAACATCGTGTACGAGGGCTACGGTCCTGCCGGTGTCGCCGTCTACGTCGACTGCCTGACCGACAACCGCAACCGCACCGCCGCTGATGTCCGTTCCGCCTTCTCCCACGCTGGTGGCAACCTGGGCACCTCCGGCTCCGTCGCCTTCCAGTTTGAGCGCAAGGGCCAGATCGTCGTCGCCAAGGAGATCCTGGACGAGAACGCCAAGAAGGAGACCATGATCGCCAACGGTGCTGCCGGTGACGAGGATGAGTTCATGATGGCCATCGCCGAGGCCGGTGGCGAGGACTACGAGGACGCCGGCGAGGAGTGGATCGTCTGGACTACTGCCAACGAGGTCATGGCTGTCTCCAAGGCGCTCGAGGAGCAGGGCGTCCAGGTCAAGGGCTCCGAGACCACCATGGTCCCGACCACCCCGACCGAGGTCTCCGGCGCCGACGCCAAGAAGGTTCAGCGCCTCATCGACCGTCTTGAGGAGCTCGACGACGTCCAGGATGTTTACAGCACCATGGACATGACCGACGAGGTCATCGCTGCCCTCGAGGAGGAGTAGCGCCCGCACGGGTTAAGCCGTGCATATCTGGGCATAATGAAGCGAGCATGCAAGCCTCGTGGAATAGATGAGCCGGATCCGCGTGCGTAGAGCACCGGACCCGGCTCTTTTATAATGATGCGAACCGTTTTGCATTTCGAGAGCCGAGATTTGAAGGGAGCGCCGCGTGCGCGTACTCAAACGAGCCCTAGCGATCGTGTATCTTGCCGCCACCATCGTGGCGCTGGGTACGCTTGTCTGCCAGTTTTGGGGGCCGTATACGTATCGCTTTATGCTGCTGATGCGCGACCCCATGCCGCGCATTGTCGTGACGGCATGCGGCGGAGTTGTGGCGATCGGCGTGCTGGTAAGCTTCTTCCGCCTGATGTTTGCTCGTCGCGAGCCGTCCTGCGTGCATCCGGCGGGGGAGCGCAATATCGAGGTCACCCTTGCGGCGCTTTCTTCGTGTGCTAGGGCTGCTGCCGAGCGCGACGACCGCGTGATGATCGAGCGCGTCGAGGCGCGCGTACAGGGCTCCGACGAATCGCGCGTCTGTTTTAAGGTCGACGCCATCGCGCTTGACGATAAAGACGTGGCGTCTCTGGCTACTGCGATGCAGCGGCGCATCGAGGAAGCTTGCGACACCATGCTCGGCACGCCGGGCACGACCACGCGCGTCCGTTTTTTGCCGTCCAAGACTACCGTCCAGACCGTGGAGGTTTCCGGTGAGTGATACCAATCAAGATAAGACCGCTCGTACGCCGCGCCTGACGATTGACCAGAGCGCCACGCCGGCGAGCGAACCTGTTGATTCCAAAGCAGAGGCAACTGAGTTACAAGACGCGGCGGCCGCGGATTTTGACGAGGCTATGGGTCTCATCAAGGGTACGGGCGCTGCCATCTGGAGCTATGCTGTGCGTCATCCCAACACCACGCTCGGTGCCGTCGCTGGCTTTATCCTTGCCGTGTTGGTGCTCACGCTCGGCCTGTGGGACACGCTCGTCATTGCATTCTTCGTGCTGATCGGCGCCGTGATCGGCCAAATTCGCGACGGCGAGAACGGGATCGTCAACTTCTTCGGCCGTCTGTTTAGCGGCCGCTAATATGTATTCGACTGTCGCATCCGCGGCAGGCATAAGGAGGAACCATGGCTTTTAACACGAAGGTCGATGTAGCCGATACCGAGCTCGAGGCAGACGAGACCGTCACCGCCGAGGCCGAGGACGTAACGCTCGAGGACGAGGCGCTCGTCGAGGCCGAGCCCGTCGATGACGCGGACGTGGATGATGAGGAAACAGACGAGTCCGAGGACTCGCTGACCTATTCCAACGGTGTGATCGAGAAGATCGTCGCCATGGCCACCCGCGAGGTTCCGCACGTCCTGGGCATGAAGGGTAACCTCATGCACTTTGTGCAGGAGCAGTTCGGTGCCGAGAATCTGACCAAGGGCGTGACGGTCGAGGTCACCGATGACAATCGCGTGGTCGTCAACATCTCCGTCATTATCGAGTACGGCGCCTATGCGCCCGCGATCTTCGACGATGTCAAGGCACGTGTCACCGAGCGTCTTGCCGCGATGACCGGCCTTGAGGTGGCGGGTGTCAACCTGCGCATCGAGGACGTCATCACCCCCGAGGAGTACGAGCACCGCACCAGCCAGCACGAATAACCTTCCAAAAAGGGACAGGTTTGTTTTGGCAGGTTTTATCTGCGAAAACGTAAAACGGCCGACCGCGCAAGCAAAAGCGTGGCCGGCCGTTATTTGTATGCCCCCCGATGTAGGCATACCGCTCGTCTAACTAGGGGTTGCAATCGTCGCTTTCCGCGTTACCCTAATGGGCGCATTGTTTCCAAATTGTTAACGAGGGGTTGCCGTAATGGCCGACGAGCACGAAACAGAAAGCAAGGCATGGGCGATTGAGGCCGCCGCGGCAGAGGCGGCATCGCGTGCTGCCGAGGAGGTGCATCGTCCTCCCGTGGTGCCGATGGAGCGCGTGGTTGATCGCACCGATATCGAGCGCGGCGAGCGTGTCGGTCAAAAGCGCAGCCAGGAGCCGGGCTTCCCGCGCTTTTTTGCCGAGCTCAATCTGGGCCTGATTCTTACGGCCTTCGCCATCGTTGCGTTTAAAACCCCTAATCACTTTGCTTTTGGCGGCACCTCGGGCGTGTCGGTCATTCTGTCCACGCTGTTCCCGACCCTGCCCGTCGGCGTTTTTATGTGGATTATCAACGCGGTTCTCGTCGTCTTGGGCTTTATCTTTTTGGAGCGCAAGGCAATCCTGTGGAGCGTCTTCGCCTCGTTTGCGCTTTCGGCCTATGTTTCGCTGTTTGAGCTTTTTATTCCGACCGATGTCTCTCTGACGGGTGATATGTGGCTCGACCTGTGCTTTGCCGTCATCTTGCCGGCGCTCGGCAGCGCTATTGTCTTTGATATTGGCGCCTCGACGGGTGGCACGGACATTCTTGCCATGATCCTCAAGCGCCGCACGACGCTCGAGATTGGCCGCGCGCTGCTGTTGGTTGATATCGGCATCGTGGCCATCGCGGCCTTTTTGTATGGCCCGCGTGTCGGTCTGTATTGTGTGCTCGGCCTGTTTGCCAAGACGCTTGTGGTCGACAAAGCCATTGAGAGCATTCACCTGCGCAAAGTCTGCACGGTCATTTGCTCCGAGCCCCTTAAGGTCGAGGAGTTTATCGTCAAGCATCTCAACCGTACGGCGACCATCAGTCGCGGCTACGGTGCCTTCTCGGGCAAGTGCGTGACGGTGATCATGAGCGTGCTGAGCCGTCGCGAGGCCGTGCAGCTGCGCCGTTATGCGCGCGAGGTCGATCCGGGTGCCTTTATCACGATCGTCGACAGCTCCGAGATTGTCGGCAAGGGCTTCCGCGGAACGAACTAGCACAGACGTATTCAACGAACCGCCTGCTGGCGCCGTGTACCTTGCAAATCGGTCATCTTTGAGTATTTGACCCCACATTGGGCAATAATGATGCTAAAGACATCGTTTGCGATCCAAGTGATTTGTTCAAGATACGAAGGGATGATTCTATGTTCTGCTCGCAGTGTGGCGCCCCCATGGGCGATAACGACAAGTTCTGCGGCGTGTGTGGTGCTCCTAATGCCGGTGCCGCTGGCCCCGCTCCCCAGGGACAGCCTCAGCCCCAGCAGTTTGTTCCGCAACCGCCCGTGGCGAATGCGCCAAAGGGCTGTGTGGCTCAGGCGTTCCAAGATATGACCAAGACTCCGGGTGTGCTTCAGCGTGTATGCCAAATCGCGTTTTTGCCGGCGCTGATTTGCGTTGTGTCGGTGCTCGTGTTGTTTATTCCCGTTATTGGCGGCATTGCGGCTGCCATCGGCTTTTTGGCAGCTTGCATTGCGAGCGTATGCGGTTCCGGCTTTGGCATCGAGTGGGGTCGCGATCTGTCGCTTAAGATCGATGACGGCATGGATCGTCCGCTGATGCGTTCCACGTCGTTTGGTCTCGGAGTCTTTTCGAGCGTTATTTCGGTCGTGCTCGAGGTTATCGCTGCCATTCCCGTTATCGGTGTAGTGCTTTCGCTGGTGGAGGGCGTGGTAATTGGCGCTGCGGGCTCGTATTCTTATTACGGCTCTTATGCGCTCGAGGCTGCGCTGTTTGGCTCGCTTGGCCTGCTTGTCCTGGCGCTAATTGCCTCGGCGATTCTGGGTGTCTTCTTTAAGATGTTCGCCGACATCGCCGTGATGCACTTTGCGGTGACCGGGCGTGTCGAGAGCGCGTTTTCGCTCGATAAGGTCTGGGCGGCGTTTAAGCACAACAAGACCAAGCTGTTCTGTGCTTCGTTCCTTCCCGAGTTTTTGACGGGCCTGGTCGCCAACGTTGTCACATGGATCTTGACGGTCGTCTTTGGCGCCATTGCCTCTGTCGGTATGTATAGCTACTACTATCGTCCTACGGGTATTGAGGCAATTGTTACCGGCGGTGGCGTCACGCTCGCGCTGTTCTTGGTGCCTGTCTCTTATACACATCTGACGCTGCCGACGATCTTACGCGTGTAGA
>URVF01000048.1 GCA_900551185.1 uncultured Collinsella sp.
ACGAGATCATGCCTAGTCTCGTGGGCTCGGAGATGTGTATAAGAGACAGGGCGAGCGATCACTTGGGCGGCCAGATTGTGCTGGCGGCCGCGCCTCCGCGCAAGGACGAGATCATGCGCTCGGTCGAGTACTACGAGAAGATTCTGCCCGGTCTGGGTGTGAAGGTTGAGCTCAACCATGCCGCTACCACTGAGGACCTCAACGCCGCCGACGCCGCGATTGTGGCCGTGGGCGCACACGACGTGGTCATCCCCGTTCCGGGTGCCGACTCGGAGAAGGTCGTCTCGAGCTGGGACGTGCTGGCCGGCAAGGTGGAGCTTACGGGCCGCGTCGCCGTCATTGGCGGTGGCCTGGTGGGTACCGAGACTGCCGAGTACCTGCTGCAACGCGGCTGTGAGGTGGCGATCGTGGAGATGCTCGACAAGATTGCCGCGGGCGAGTCAGAGACCATTCTGCCGCTGATTATGAGCGACTTTGCAGAGCATAACGTGGAGCAGCACGTGAAGACCCGCCTGACCGCCATTACCGACGAGGGCGTGGAGGCCATTCGCACCACCGAGGACGGCGCCGAGGAGCCGGTGAAGATCGCCTGCGATTACGTGGTGATGGCCGTGGGCTCCAAGGCCAACGCGTTTGACCTTGATGGCGTGAGGGTGCCCGTGACCTGCGTGGGCGACTGCTCGAGCGAGCGCACCGCCGATATTGCGAGCGCCATTCGCACGGCATATAACGCGGCCAACGAGCTGTAGCTAACATCGCGGCGGGGCGGGGCGGTAGCACGGATTCGCCTCGCCCGGCTGCGTCCCATCGGGTGTCAACCGGGGCGGGGTCTGCAAGCGCAGCAGGTCCCGCCCTTTTTGTTTTGCTCCGGTGGTTGGCAATGCGCGCTAATCATGAGGAGTGAGGACGTCTACTGCCTTGCAAACCGCTCAAAATTATTAGGGGAGGGGTTAATAATTATATCCTCTATACCAAAGGACATAAAGAGATGTCAATTTTGTTGGCAAGCGAATGACGATTGGCTGCGAGCTAGCTACCAGCGTAAATAATCGATAAAGAAATGTCGTAAATTGATGCCAAATGCCCAGATGCCACCGTTGCAATTTTCAGTTAACTGTTACGCGCGAACAGCAAATGCTACTATCTAACATGCACGCTAGAAAGCAGATTAACGGTTAAGGCTAAGAAGTGGCAGGTATGTCGGAAGCAACTAGGACTCGTACGCATGCGCCCGAGGTTAGGCAGCGCGCCGTCGAGATCCTCCAAGAGGGGGTCGGTCACCGCGCCCTCGCCGCAAAGCTTGGCATTCCCCAGGCCACGGCTCGTCAGTGGGCCCGCGCATATGCCGTGGGCGGTGCCGACGCCGTGCTCAACGCGGGCGCTCGTCATCACACCTATTCGTACGACGTAAAGCTCGCCGTGGTTAAGGACCGTCTGGAAAACGGCCTGACGGTTCGCGAGGCCATGATCAAACACAAGATTCCCAGTGAGTCTTCAGTAAAGGCTTGGTGCCGCCAGTATCGCGAGAGCGGTGAGTCCGCACTGGTCGATAAGCCGCGCGGTCGCAAGCCGCGCGTTAAGCAGGCAGAGTAGCAAGAGGGTGCGCCCACAGGGGCGCATTTTTCTTGCCGCGCCAACTTTTCGGACCGGCGCGAGCCTATCGGGACATCCTCCAAAGTGGCCAATTAACTGTGCGCAGTGGCCCGCGCGCCTGTCGCTGCGATAGGGGGAGCGTCGCCTATCTACTCCAATGCGGACGCGCCCTTGCCCCGTACGCCTAAAACTCCCCACTTGACCGAAAACCCGCCGCGGCTACTCCTCAATTGAGCTATAACGTTAAACAATTGCAGCGTTTTTGCATGGGGGAGTGATGGTATGACGCTACTGTATTTCCTTACCCTGTTTCCGCTGGTACCGGCGCTGGGCATGCTGTTCGCGCGCGGTGACCGCGCCCGCGATGCGGTGGGGCTCATAGGCTCCGGCATTATTATGGCGGTGACAGTTGTAGTCGCCGTCATGTTTTTTGGCACGGGTCCGCAGAGCTTTGAGGTTGCCCCCGGCACCTCGCATGTGCTCTCGATCATCAGTTCCGCCATCGATGTCATCCTGTGTGCCGTCATCCTGTACAACGCGTACAAATATAGGAACGCGCTCACCACGGTGCTCGGCATAGTCCAGCTGGTGGGTTCGTTCGTCTTTGCAGCCATGACGTTGCCCGCGGCCGAAGCCGTCACCGCAACGCCGCTCTACCTGGACTACATGAGTGTGATCATGGTCCTCGCCGTCGGCATCGTCGGCAGCCTTATCTGCGTGTATGCCCTGGGCTACATGAAGGACTTCCAGGCCCATGATGAGCACGAGGCCGCGCTGCGCGGGCAGACCGCGCCCGACCGTCGTCCGCAGTTCCTGGCGCTTATGTTCCTGTTCCTCTCGGCCATGTTCGTCATCGTGACGAGCGACAACCTTGAGTGGCTGTTCTGCGGCTGGGAAATCACCACCGTGTGCTCGTTCCTTATGATTGGCTATACGCGCACGCCCGAGGCCATCAAGAACGCCTTTAACCAGATCATCCTCAACATGCTGGGCGGCATCGCGTTTTTGGCCGGACTCATGTACCTGCACGTTAACGGCATGCCGCTGACCATCTCGGGCATGATCGAGCTTTCCGGCGCCGGTACCGCGCAATCCGCACTGCTGGTGATGCCGGTCATCCTGTTGTCGCTCGCCGCACTCACCAAGGCCGCACAGATGCCGTTCCACACTTGGCTGCTCGGTGCTATGGTTGCCCCCACGCCCACGAGCGCCCTGCTGCACTCGTCAACCATGGTCAAAGCCGGCGTGTTCCTGATGGTCAAGCTGAGCCCGCTCTATGCTATCTATCCTGTGACCGGTTTTATGGTCACGAGTGTGGGTGCCATCACGTTTTTGCTCGCTGCCCTCATGGCCATCTCGCAGAGCAACGCCAAACGCGTGCTCGCGTACTCCACCATTTCCAACTTGGGCCTCATTAGTGCCTGCTTGGGTGTCGGCGCGCCCGAGGCCGTATGGGCGGCCATCTTCCTGATCCTGTTCCACACGGTGGCCAAGTCGCTGCTGTTCCTGTGCGTGGGCACGGCCGAGCATCATATCGGCAGCCGCGATATTGAGGACATGGACGGTATGTTCAGCCGCATGCCGCACCTGACGCGCCTGATGATGCTGGGCATCATGGGCATGTTTGTGGCGCCGTTTGGCATGCTCGTGTCCAAGTGGGGCGCCCTGGTGGCGTTCGCGCAGACCGGCAACGTGCTCATGATTATGGTGCTGGCCTTTGGCTCGGCCGCGACGTTCTTCTTCTGGGGCAAGTGGCTTGCCAAGCTTTCGGGCGTCGACCCCACGGCTCAAAACGTTGAGGTCAATGTCCATAAGACCGAATGGATGGCCCTCAACACCATCGCCGCGCTGCTGATTCTGTGCTGCGTGGCGTTTCCGGTTATCTCGAGCGGTCTGGTGTCGCCTTACTTGGCCATGGTGTTTGGCCGCGTGCCGTACGTTATTGGCAAGGACGCCATGTATCTGATGGTGGTTATCGTGGCGTTTATCGCTGTGGTGCTGCTGACTTCATTCCGCGTGAGCAACAAGCCGCACGTAAACGTATATCTTTCGGGTGTGGGAACCGACAAATATCGCCATTTCCGCGGCTCGATGGGACACGAGGTGAAGGCCGAAAAGCGCAATTGGTACTCGGAGGACGCCCTTGGCGAGAAGCGTATTGGCCCCGCGGGTAGCGTCGTGTGCTGCAGCATTATCTTGTTTGCGCTGCTGTGTTGCGCGTGGATTGGGCCCGAGAGGCTTGCCATGAGCGCGCCATCGGTGCTGCGCGGCAAGTATTTCGAAGGTTCGGGCGTCGTGGGCATCTTTATTGGTACCGTGGTGTTTGCCCTGCTGGCGCCTTTGGTTGGTGGCCTGATCGACGGCGTTGACCGCAAGCTTTCGGCCCGCATGCAGGGCCGTGTGGGTCCGCGCCTGCTGCAGCCCTTCTACGACGTTGCCAAGCTGCTGCGCAAGGCTCCCGCCAGCGTAAACACCATGGACGATACCTACATGGCGTGCGCGCTCATCTTTACCGTCGTGGGCGGCGGCATCTTTGTGTCGGGCTCCAACACGCTGCTGTGCGCCTTTATGGTTACGCTAGCCGCGATCTTTGTGGTGTTGGCGTCCGCCTCGACGCAAAGCCCGTTTGCCCAGGTTGGCGCCGATCGTGAGTTGCTGCAGGTTATGAGTTACGAGCCCGCCGTTCTGCTGATGAGCGTGGGCCTGTACCTTGCCACCGACAGCTTTGATTCCATCGCCGTGACGGGGCAGTCGGCCCCCATCATCGTGTACAGCGCGCCCATTTTCCTGGCGCTGCTCGCGGTGCTTACCATCAAGCTGCGCAAGTCGCCGTTTGACCTTTCGTACTCGCATCACGCGCATCAGGAGATTGTCCAGGGCGTCGCCACCGAGATGAGCGGCGGCACGCTGGCCAAGATGACCCTTATGCACTGGTGCGAGACCGTGCTGTTTTTGATGTGGGTGGGCATGTTCTTTGTTTGGGACAACCCCGTGAGCTGGGTGGTTGCCCTGGTCGTGATGGCCGCGACGTATTTTGTCGAGGTCCTGATCGACAACACCTTCGCACGTAGCACCTGGCGCAGCTGCTTTAGGCTCGGATGGGGCGTGGCGCTGGTGTTTGGCCTGCTCAACCTTATGCCCATCCTCGTCGACGTATTTATTTAGGAGGCGGCATCCATGGATCATAAAATGTCGCGCTCGCCGTGGGTTATTCATTACGACGGTTCGAGCTGCAACGGATGCGATATCGAGGTGTTGGCCTCACTTACCCCGCAGTTCGATGCGGAGCGGTTTGGCGTGGTCAACACCGGCAACCCCAAGCATGCGGATATCTTTTTGGTGACGGGGTCGGTCAATGCCCAGAACCTGCCCGTCGTGCGCCAGATCTACAACCAGATGCTCGAGCCCAAGTGCGTGGTGGCCTGCGGTATCTGCGCGTGTTCGGGCGGCGTGTTCCGCGATGCCTATAACGTGATCGGCGGCGTGGACCGCGCGATTCCCGTGGATGTGTACGCGCCCGGGTGCGCCATTCGCCCCGAGACCGTGATCGATGCCATCGTGGAGGCATGCGGCATCCTGGACCAGAAGGAGGCCGTGATGCGCGCTGGCGGCGATCCACTTACCGTGGGCGGTGCCGCTACTTGGGACGGTGGCGTTGAGTTGGGCGAGGACGGGTTTGTGGCTGCGGGGGCCGGGGCTGATGGTGCCGGTGACGGTGTCGAGGCCAACGTGTCCACCAGGTCCGCCGCGCCCGCCGCTGCAAAGGAGGCCGAGTAATGCAAAAGGCTATCTATACCACCGTCGGGATCGACGAGCTCCTGTCGCATGTCCAGGCGCTCAAGGGCGTCGGCGCGCGATTTGTGCAAATGCACGCCGAGCGCAACGTCGACGACGGCACGTATCGCCTGGTCTATACGTTTATCAACGTTCGTGTTGCTCAGGAGCAGATTGCGCAGGACGGCAGCTATGCGATCGAGAACCTGGTGGTTGAGGGAATTAATCAGTACCAGGAGATTCCGTCCATCAGCTCATATTATCCGGCGGTGTTCCCGTTTGAAAATGAGGCCCACGACCTGTTTGGTCTTGCCATTACCGACATGCAGCTCGACTTTAAGGGCTTTTTCTACCAGGTCTCGACTGCCGAGCCCATGAGCGTTATCACGCCCGAGGTGAAGGCCGCGCGCGAGAAAGCCATGAAGGTGCGTGCCGCTGCCGAGGCCAAGGCGCGCAAGGCCGCGGCCGAGAAGGCCGCCGCTGCCGCGGCTGCTGCAGGGGAGGGCGCCGCAGGTGCTGCTGCCGCCCAGCCCGATGCGGCTGCCGGCTCCGATGCTCAGCACGATGAAGCTGCTGCCAAGGCGGCGCTCAAGGCCGCCGAGATGGAGGCAAAGCTCGCCGCCATGGATCCCGAGAAAGCGGCCAAGGTCCGTGCGGCGCTTGCCGCCAAGGCCGCCCGCGACAAGCAGAAAAAGGAGGCGTAAGGTCCATGGCGCATCGCTCCGTTATTCCGTTTGGCCCGCAGCACCCGGTGCTGCCCGAGCCGCTTCATCTGGACCTGGTGATCGAGGACGACCGCGTTCTCGAGGCAATTCCGCAGATCGGCTTTGTGCACCGCGGACTCGAGAAGCTCACCGAAAAGCGTGATATGCACCAGTTTGGCTACATCGCCGAGCGCATCTGCGGTATCTGCGCCGTGGGCCACAGCTACGGCTATGCCAGCGCCTGCGAGCGCATGCTCGACATCGAGGTGCCCGATCGCGTGCAGTATATCCGCACCATTCTGCACGAGCTTTCGCGTATTCACTCGCACCTGCTGTGGCTGGGCCTGCTCGCCGATGCCTTTGGCTTCGAGGCGCTGTTCTATCGTTCGTGGACGCTGCGCGAGCAGATCCTCAAGATTTTTGAGAGCACGTGCGGCGGGCGCGTGATTCTGTCGATTAACGAGATCGGCGGCCTTAAACACGACATCGAGGACTCCGAGCTGGCGGGCATTGTCCAGACGCTCGACGCCATGCGCCCCGACTACGAGGCCCTGGTGCATACGTTTTTGGACGACGCCAGCTGTGGCGAGCGCCTGCATGGCGTGGGCGTGATCAGCAAGAAGGACGCGCTGGAGCTTTCGATGGTCGGCCCGTTTGGTCGCGCCTCGGGCGTGGACTACGACGTGCGCATGTTCGGTGACGGTGCCTATGCGGATCTGGCCGCGTTTGAGCCCATCGTTGCCACCGACGGCGACTGCTATGCCCGCTGCCGGGTGCGTTGTGCCGAGGTCACGCAGGCCATGGACATCATTAAGGAGCTTGTGGGCAAGATCCCGCACGACGGTATCGGCGGGCGCACCAAGCTTACGCCGGCCGACGGCGCACGCGGCGAGGTTGTGATTGAGCAGCCGCGCGGCGAGGCGTATTACTATGTGTGCGGTAACGGCACCAAGAATCTGGACCGCTTCCGCGTGCGCACGCCAACGTCGCAAAACCTGGCGGGTCTGACGCATGCGCTGCAGGGCGTGCTCCTTGCCAACGTGCCCATGATTGTCCTGACCATCGACCCCTGCATTAGCTGCACGGAAAGGTAGGCGCGGCATGAGTTTACTGACATTTGCCAAGACGGCCTTGGGTTCTATGGTCAAGCAGCCGGTAACGGTGTGTTACCCGCAGGAGGAGCTGACGGCGCCCGAGCGCCTGCGCGGGCATATCGTCAACGACATGGACGTGTGCATTTGCTGCGGCATGTGCGCACGCCGTTGCCCGGCGGGCGCGCTCGCGGTCGATCGCAAGGGCGGTACCTGGTCGATCGACCCGTACGCCTGCGTGGTGTGCGGCGAGTGCATCGAGAGCTGCCCCAAACACTGCCTGACTATGGACACCGCCCGCACTCCAGTTGCGGCGGATAAGACTCCCACGGTAGAAACCAAACCGGAGTAGCTCTGGAATGGGGCCGGTGGGGCAAAAATGCCCCATCGGCCCCGCGCTTAAACGCGCGGTTGGGCCGCCACGAACAAAACTATGCCGGATTACGGGGCTGGATAGCGAATCTCCGACCATACGGAAAATCCCAAAAACAAAACCGCAGGTAGATTGCTTGCCGTTTTTCAAAAAAAGGTTGTATGGATGAGGGTCCCGACTTTAGCCCCGTAATCCGGCATAGTTTTGAAATGGAACCATATCCATAACAGCCCTTGGTTTCCCGTGGACAGAGGGAAACGGATCATTTTGGCCTTGCGAGGATATCCGCGTGACCCGTTCGCCATGAAATGGGCCTATCTACTACGTTTGGGTGGCTGCCCTCAACCACGGCGAAAAACGCGAAAAGAAAACCGCAGGTAGAACGCTTGCGGTTTTTCGTAAAACGCGGTTATGGTCAGGGGTATCGGGTTAAACGTAGTAGATGGGCCGGTTTCGTGGCGAACGTTACCAACTAATCCCCCGGGGACGGAGGAAAACGGATCATTTTTGCTTGATGGCTCCGAGTCGCACCCGTTTTCCTGCGAAAACTCTCGTGTCTCAACTTTGGTGAGACATTTGTCTCACGCCCAAAATCAAATCTGGAACGTGTGTCGCCTGCCTTAATTGTGTCTCATTTCGTAACTTTAGGCTGATGCAAGGTCTGAGACCGCGAGAAGGGAGACACGATGGGTAAGTACACGAGGGGTCTCTTGGCGGTGATACTGGCCGTAGTGCTGGTGTTGCCAGCCGCAGCATTCGCCATGCTGCCCGAGGCCAACGCCAGGTCCAGCACAGGAATGGACGGACCGATAATGACCGGAAAGGTCGTCGACCCCGATACCAGCGGACGCTGGGAAATTTGGGCGGCAGGCCACGGCGGCAATAAGGTAACGACCCAAAACGTCGGCCGAATCTGGACCGATAAGACGGTCAAGGCAACCGGGGAAAACGAAGAGTCGGACTTTTTGACCACGCTTTCGGCGATGTCCTCGACGTCTAATTCAACCGTGACAGTCACCACGCCACTCGACATCGTGATGGTGCTGGACGCCTCTGGCTCGATGGATGATCATATGGGCGGTGGATACTCACCTAAGCGTATCGATGCGTTGAAGAACGCTGCGAATAGCTTTATCGATACCATTGCCAAGCAAAACGAGGGCATCGAGGGCGTCAATAGGCAGCATAGGGTTGCCATTGTTAAGTTTGCGGGCAAGAAGTCCAACGATATCGGCAACAATATGTATCACGACGGAGGGTACTCCTACAATTACACCCAGGTTATGAAAGAATTGACCTACTGTTCCGGCAGCAATGCGGATGATCTCAAGAAGAATACAATTAATCAAATTCAGCCTGCCGGCGCCACGCGCGCCGACTATGGCCTAGAGCTGGCCGAGGGAATCACTATCACTTCTGGCCGCAAAGACGCCAAGAAGATTATTGTGTTCTTTACCGACGGTACGCCAACAAAGCAAAATAAATTCGATGCGGGTGTCGCCAACGCTGCCGTGACAGCTGCTAAGAATATGAAGGACGGCAAGGCCACCGTTTATACTATCGGCATCTTTGATGGCGCGAACCCCAGTGCTGGTATCCAGGATTCGGGAAAAAGCCAAAAAGAGAACAAGTTCATGCAGGCTGTTTCAAGCAACTACCCCAATGCCACGGCATGGGATACTCATGGCACACGCGCGGAAAACTCCGACTACTACAAGTCGGCGACCAATGCAGAAGAACTCAAGAAGGTATTCGACGACATCTCACAGGCCATCACATCGGAGCCGCCTTATCCGACCGAAATCCATAAGGGATACGACGAGACCAAGTCCGGCTACATCACGTTTACCGATGAGCTAGGCGACTTCATGCAGGTTGATGGATTTACCGAAGTCGTCATCAACGGCACGTCGTTCACCAAGCCGAGCAAGACGGTCAACAAAGAAGCCAATACCGACACATACGAGTTCGCCGGCAAGGCAAAAGACCTGCTCATCACCGTGCAGCGTGCCGGCGATGACAATCCCCAGAAGGGCGATATCGTAACGGTTAATATTCCTGCGTCGCTGATTCCGCTGAGTCACTTTAAGACCGTAGACGGCAAGCTTTCGGTCAACAACGTTAAGCCCATTCAGGTGAAGTATGCCTCGAGCGTGAAGAAGGACGCGCTTGACAACCTGTTTACGCCCGAGAAGGTAGCGGGGCTCAAGGACTACATCGAGCGTAATACGACTGTCGTTGACGGCACCAAGACCGTGAATTTCTACGCGAACAAGTGGAACGGTGGTGCGTTGGGTGATACGGTTGCGACCTTTGAGCCGGCCGACACCA
>URVF01000049.1 GCA_900551185.1 uncultured Collinsella sp.
TGTGTATAAGAGACAGAGTATATGGAGCGCGATGGGCGCGTCAAGATGATCGACAAGGCCAACAGCGGCTACGGCGACTCGATGAACCACGGCCTGGAGATGGCGCGTGGCAAGTACGTTGGCATCTTGGAGTCCGATGACTTTATGGCGCCCGACGCACTCGAAAAGCTTGTCTCGGCCGCCGATAGCAATAATGCCGACTTCGCGAAGGCGAACTTTGATTTCTACTGGTCTAAGCCCGAGGAGCGCCGCTCGCTGCACGAGATGTTTAAAGCCAAGGACTGTGGCAAGCCGGTGCACCCGAGCGATACGACGCAGTTCTTTAAGCAAAAGCCGTCGATTTGGTCGGCCGTGTACCGTCGCGATTTTCTTGAGCGCAACGGCATTAAGTTCCTGCCGACTCCGGGGGCATCCTTTCAGGACACGTCATTTGCCTTTAAGGTGATCGCGTGCGCCGATAAGGCTGTTTACCTTCATGATGTCGTGTTGTCTTATCGCCAGGACAACGAGAATTCCTCGGTCAATTCTTCGGCTAAGGTCTTTTGCGTCAATACCGAGTATGCCGAGATTGAGCGTTGGATTCGAGAGGATTATGCCCGCGACCACGCAAGTGATGACGTCGCGCGCATGCTCAAGTTCAATCAGCTCATTAAGTACGATTCGTACATGTGGAACTACGTGCGCCTGGCGCCTAAGTTCTATAAGGAGTTCCTGGTTCAGATGGCCAAGGAGTTCCAAGCGGCCTTGGACGCCGGGGACTTTTCGCTTGACGACCTCAAGCCGTGGAAGCGCGCAAATCTCGCTGCCATCCTCAAAGATCCTGAGGGCTGGGTTGACGAGCATCCGAGTTTCGCGACGGATGGTGCCTTGGGGCGTGCTAAGTATTACGCCTCGGTTGGAGGCCCAGGCGTGGTCGCTGCCTTCCTCATCGAATCGCTGAGGGGGTAGGTCGACATGGGAGAGGCCTCGTGTCCTAAAGCTACCATTGTCGTCCCCGTTTACAACTCTGCGCGCTCCATTCAGCGATGCCTCGATTCGCTGTTGGCCCAGTCCGAGCGCTCGATTCAGGTTGTCTGCGTCAACGACGGTTCGACTGATGATTCGTTGAACGTGTTGCGCCAGATCGCGCAGGCCGACGATCGCGTACTGGTGATTGACCAGGAAAACGCGGGCGTCTCGTGTGCTCGAAATGCCGGTATCGATGTCGCCGAGGGCGAGACCGTCTTTTTTGTGGACGCCGACGATTACATCGATGCCCGGACGGTCGAGCACGTGCTGCATTCCATGGAGTCTGCAGATGCCGAGGCCGCCGTTTTTGGCGGCGTCTGTGAACCTGCCGATGCTGCCCCCAAGCGCGTCCAGCAACTCATGAGCCCCAAAGCTGGTACCTTCGGCGCCCGTGATCCCCAACTGCTGTTCCATTCGAATGCGCAGCCCTATGCCTGCCGTGCGGCTTTTTCGTGCGAGCTGCTCAATCGCGGAGGCATTCGCTTCGCCCCCGGTTTGGCTTTGGGCGAGGACGTCGTCTTCCAATTTGCGGCTTATGCGCTTGCCCGTAAGACTGTCGTCATGCCGGACAAGTTCTACCACTACGTGATGGAGAGCGAATCGGCGACGCACGAGTTCAACAGTGCCGAGGCTCGTGCCAAAAAGCTTGACGCCCACATGAGGATGCTCGAGGAGGTCTTGGAGGGCTGGGCGGCCTACGGTCTTTTGGACCTGTGTCCCGGCGAGCTGATAACTTGGTTTTTGGACCTAATTGTGTTCGACCTGGCGCGCTTGGATGCCGATGACTTCCATCGCGTGGCGGCTCGCGTCAACATGGACCTCGCGACGTTTTTGGGAACGGACTGGGCAGATATGCCTGCCAAGGGCGCTGTTTGCCGTGTTGCCCACAAGTTCGTTGCGACGACCTCGGGCTTTTCGATGGCAGATGCCACGCTGTTCTATCTTTCGACTCGCGGTCTCAAAGCCTGCCTGGAGCGCTTTCTCTAATTCCAAGCGCTGCCGCCCGCCGCAACTCGGCTGCTAAAATAACCCTGTTACACGCTATTCAACAGGAGGTTCTCTTGCAGAACTCTGATACCCCTAAAGTTTCGCTGCTTGTTCCCATCTGCAATGTTGAGCGCTACCTGCGCGAGTGCCTCGATTCCGCCGTGGCGCAGACGCTCAAGGACATCGAGATCATCTGCATCAACGACGGTTCTACCGATAGTTCGCCAGATATCATCCGCGAGTACATGGAGCGCGACCCCCGTGTAAAGATGATCGACAAGGCCAACAGCGGCTACGGCGACTCGATGAACCGCGGCCTGGAGATGGCGCGCGGCGAGTACGTGGGCATCCTTGAGTCCGACGACTTTATGTTTGAGGATTCGCTCCAAAAGCTGGTCGCCAAGGCCGATGCTGAGCATGCCGATGTCGTTAAGGGCGACTTTTACCTGTATTGGTCCACGCCCAGCGAGCGCCGTGAGCTGTTTGGGATCATCGACGAGCATATGACGGGCGCCGCGTATCGCCCCGTCGATCGCCCGGGCATCTTCTACCGCAAACCTTCCATTTGGTCGGCTATCTATCGGCGCGAGTTCCTCAACGACAATCAGATTCGGTTCCTTCCCACGCCGGGTGCCTCGTATCAGGACGCAGGCTTTAACTTTAAGGTTTGGGCTTGCGCCGAGCGTGCCGCGTTTATTGCGGACCCCATTTTGTGCTATCGCCAGGATAACGAGAAGAGCTCCGTTAATTCGCCCAACAAGGTGTTTTGCGTGTGCGACGAGTATGTCGAGATGCAGCGCTTTTTGGACGAGCGTCCCGAGCTCAAGGCTCACCTTCAGGGCATTTTAATGCGCATGAAGGTCGATACGTACCGTTGGAATGATGAGCGCTTGGTCGATGAACTGCGCGAGCAGTTTTGGAAGAAAGCCTCGTCCGAGCTCAAGGCCGATTGGGATGCCGGTCGCTTTGACCTGTCGCTGTTTGATCCGCGTGGCGAGACCGACTTGCGTCTGATGGTCAAGTCGCCCCGCGCCTATATCGATTCGCGCTTTGACTTTAAGAAGCCGGGCAAGCTCAATACGTTTAAGCATTACTTTAAGATCGGCGGCCTGTCGCTGGTCTGGCGCGTGCTGACGTATCAGCGCACCTACGGCGACAACCCGCACCCCGATGACGTTCCGGCCGCACAGTAGGAGCGAGTGATTATGGCTACCCCCAAGATTTCCGTTGTCGTTCCCATCTACAAAGTGGAGGAGTGCCTGGCCTGGTGCCTGGACTCCCTGCTTGCGCAGGACATGCCCGATTGGGAAGGCGTGTTAGTCAACGATGGCTCGCCGGACGGTTCGCGCGATATTGCGGCTGCCTATTGCGATAAGGACGCGCGCTTTAGGCTGGTTGATAAGGAGAACGGCGGCCTGTCGAGTGCACGTAATGCAGGCATCGCTGCGTCCACGGCGTCTATCGTCGCGTTTTTGGATTCCGACGACCGCTTTACGCCCGATGCATGCCGCGTGATCGTCGATACCTTTGAGCGCGAGGACTGCGACGTTTTGACCTTTGGCGCGAATCCGTATCCGCTGGAGGCGGGGTATCCGTGGCTTAACTATGTGCTGAGCCCGCGCGATGTGTCGTTTGAAGGCTATAGCTCCGACCTGCTGTTTAAGGAAGCTTCTCGCCCCTTTGCATGGCGCACTGCCTGCAAGCGTGAGTTTTTGCTGGGCAACGGGATCGTGTTCGACGAAACCGTTAAGTATGGAGAGGACCAGGTCTTCGATTTTGCCGTGTACGGTCGTTCGCGCAAGACCGCGCTTATCTCGAGCAAGCTGTATGACTACCGCGTGGCGCGCAAGGGTTCGCTCATGGATACCATGCGCTATGACGACGAGACGCGTCTGCTGGAGCATGTGAAGATTTACTCCGCTGTGCTGGTTGACTGGCAGCGCGACGGTCTCGATGTCCAGTATGCCGATGACCTGGCGTACTTCCTATGCGATCTGGTGCTGTACGATGCGCTCAGGTTGCTGGGTTCGGACTGCGGCAAGGTGTTTGCTGCCGTTGCCACGGCGCTTGCCGGTTCTGCCGTGGGCAGCGATGCTGCGCTCGCACAATGCGCTCCTTCTGTTGCCGCTATGGTGCGTGCGGCGCTTACCAGCAAGGCCCCCAATGCCCGTGCATGTAAAAAGCTCATGTTCGATTACGACGTCTTGAGGTTTGGGCGCCTGGGTGCCTGCAAACGCATGGCAGCGAACGCCCTGGGAAAGCGAGAAGTGTAGATGAGTATCAAGCGTTTGGCGCTTTGCCGCAGTCAGGGCCGTCTGTATGTGCTGCTTCGTTTTGCCGGTCAGGATGTCACCGCGCTTATTGAGCGGGAGGGTTCTCAAGCGTTTGCCCATGCGACGACGAGCGGCTCTTGTGTGCCATCGCTGGCACTCCCGGTCGATCATGGCCGCGTGCTGGCAATCTGTCCTTCGGTTGCCGACTACGAGCGCGAGCTTGCCGTCTTGGTGCTTCCGTTTTTGGATGGCTCGTCGATTGACATTGACTTTGCATCCAGTGGCCAAAAGCTTGGATCCATTCGTCTCGATAGCCGTATGGCTAAGCTGGAATCCAAGATCAACTACAAGGCAAAGCCTGTGCTGTGTGCGCTTATCCGCGATGCGCAGCGCGGCGAGCGCTGCGGCCGCTACGAGATCGATGCCGTCCGTTATCTTCCGGCCGATTCGGGCGCTGTGTGGCGCTACGAGGTCACATGGGCGGGAGACTCCCAGTGCACGCCCCAGCTTGAGATACTCGATACGCATATGAATGTCATCGATGCCACGGTTCATATGTTCGAGTCGCAGGTCGACGTGTCTCAGCAGAGCGGATGCCGCGTCAATAAAACGTATCTGAGCGTTGAGATGCCTCAGGATATACGAGATTTTGTCGCGATTGTGAGCGATCCCACAGAGCAGATCCAGAGCGGGTTTTGCGCCATGGATGGTCGCCTGTACAACGGCATGGTCGACGACAGCTGGAACCGCATGAAGGATGCGCGTGCAGACGACGCAGCTTATCGACGTTGGTTTGAGCAACATCGCGCAAAGCCGGGCGATTTGGCGTGCCAGCGTGTCGCTTCGGTGGCTTTTGCCTATAGACCACTCGTGAGCATTGTGGTGCCGTGCTACAAGACTGATCGGGTCTACCTGCGCGAGCTGCTGGACTCGGTGCTAGCCCAGAGCTATGACAACTGGGAATTGCTGCTTATGGACGCCTCGCCCGAATGGGACGCGGTGGCCGACCTTGCGGTGGACGCCAATGACGAGCGCGTTCGTCGCATTGGGCTGCCCGGCAACGGCGGCATCGTGGTCAACACCAACGCGGGTATTGAGCAAGCGACGGGCGACTACATCGCGTTCTTGGACCATGACGACATTCTGGAACCGGACGCGTTATTCCAGTATGTTTCCGCGCTGAATAAGGCGGCCGAGGGCGAGCGTCCCCAGGTCCTGTTCTGCGACGAGGACATGTTCCAGAAAACGGGGGAGTGGGGTCAGCCTGTCTTTAAGACGTGGCTCAACGTCGACCTGCTCTATAGCCATAACTGCGTGACGCATTTCCTGATGGTGGAGAAGGCGCTCATCGATTGCATTGGCATGTCGCCGGAAGACGTCGCGGGCGCCCAGGATTATGACCTGACGCTTCGCTGCCTTGCAGCGGGTGCGCGCTTTGAGCATATTGCGCACATGTTGTATCACTGGCGCGTGCATCCGGGGTCGACCGCCGACGGATCCGCCGACAGCAAACCGTATGCCATCGAGGCTGGGCGCCTGGCTCTGCAGCGCCACTTTGACTCGCTGGGTGTTCACGGAACGGTCGAGGAGACCGAGACGCCGTTTGTCTACCGCATGCGCTATGCGCTGCCGGAGCCTGCGCCACTGGTGAGCATTGTGATTCCCACCAAGGACCACGTTGAGACGCTCGATGCCTGTGTGATGTCGATCGCCCAGAAGGCCACGTATGCCAACTACGAGGTCGTCTTGGTGGAGAACAACAGCGAAGCCCCGGAGACGTTTGCGTATTACGAAACCCTGCCAGAGCGCGTGGTCGCGGCATCTGAGGGCAAAGGTAGCGCGCGCGTTGTGTACTGGCCGGGCGGGTTTAATTACTCCCAGATCATTAACTTTGGCGTGGAGCATGCCAAGGGTGATTACCTTCTGCTGCTCAACAACGATACCGAGGTTATAAGCCCGGACTTTATCGAAGAGATGATGGGGTATCTGCAATGTTCCGATGCGGGTGTGGTGGGCGCCAAGCTCTATTTTGCGGATCATTTGGTGCAGCATGCCGGCATTTTGGTTGGCGTGCGTGGCGCACTTGCCCATGCCAACCAGGACTTCTCGGCAAAGCGCGAGGGCTATCTTGCCCGCGCTGTGCGCCCCGGTAACTTCAGCGCCGTAACGGGTGCCTGCCAGATGGTCCGACGCGACGTATTTGAGCGGGTCGGCGGCTACAACGAGGAATTCGCCGTTGGCTTTAACGACGCAGACTTTTGCCTGCGCGTGTGGGAGGCGGGCTTCCGCACCATCTTTACGCCCTATGCCGAGCTGTACCACTACGAGTTCACCTCGCGCGGCAGGGAAGAAGCCAACGAGGAAAAGCTGCGCCGCTGGAAGCGCGAGCAGGCACTGTTCATGCAGCGCTGGCCTGAGTTCTTCCTCGATGGCGACCCGTGGCTCGGACCAAACCTATCCTCCGACAGTGAGTACTTCTCGTTTTAGTGCGAAGTAATGCCAAGTTCCGGCAAAGTATCCTCAAGAGCCGCAAGAGCGGTGGGGTTCAAGTACTCCTCGTTCATGCAGCTCTTGTCATATCGAAAACGTGTGTCTCGTGAGCATTCGATGAGTTCTGCAGTAAAGAACTTCTCCCAGCTAAAGAACTTTGAGCTTTCGATATGTTCAGCGGGGTTAAGCAGCATGTCCTTAATGTGTTTGCTGTTGAATAATCCCGACTTCAACACGAGCCATTCAAACGATTCCGGTAGGAATAGCTTGATGTTCTTTCGGCGCAATAGAGCAGCTACTTCCGCAATTTCTGGTCCAAAGGCGGCGCCGTCGGCAATCACGAGGATGTCGTTTTCCGGTGCGTCCATAATGCAGTTGCAAATGTTTGATTTTCCTCCCGCGCTGATGCACTTAATGCTGCTCTTTCTGCATAGCAAACTGAAGAATTCGTAGCCCGAATTTGTGTCCTCGACGATGACAAGCTCGGGTCTCTCGCCTCTAAAATCGGTGTCACCATAAATACGATATGTAGAGGTGTAGACACGAGAGTAAACGGGATACTTCGTTGTGGTTCGGTTGGTGTTCTTAAGACCGTAGATTTCATCAACGCTATAGGGCAGTTGGCGCAGTGACTCTCTGGCGACGATTACGTAGTAGTTTGAGCTACGTTTTGCATCATGGGCAAATTCTCTTGATCGAACAAAAGAATTGCCCTCATCAATAAATACAATACTGCTGGAAATTTCTTGGAGATCTCTGCGCCAATATTTTCCAGATATTGTTTTACAGGGCACTTTGCAACTTACTGTTACGCCGCTTTGTGCCCCAAGCTCTTCGTGAGCTGCCACCATATCAAGCAGAGTTGTCTTGCCTGTAGCACTGTTACCTTGGATGATGGTCAGATTTCTATTGATGGTTAGTTTAAACTGAACCCGGTTATTTTGAATAATTACCTGGTATGATCCGCGCATCAGGAGTTCTCCCTTAGGCATTTTCCAGCTATGGGGACAAGGTCAAACATCGTGTGAACGACATCGCCTGTGTTCGCAATGACAGCCGTGAATTTGCCGTTTCCAAAATCCATTAAATGGTAGAGATTGATTGCTAAATCCTTTTGCGCGGCGACCCGCAGAATCCAGTAGGCGCAATTATCACCGCAATTTGAGGCGTTATATACGTTCTCCGGCATAAAGTACATAAGCAGCAGTGTTTTGGTGCCGCTGGATAGTTTTTCGGGAGGAATGATACCTAGAATCTTGGTATCGATTGCATTGGGGCCTACCACGGTGCCTTTGTCGATGGATTTTATGACCCTTTGAGCAAAGGCATCTTGAAACCACTGGGGCGAATAGACGTTATCGAAGTAAACCGACGTGTTGTAGATAACGTTTTCCATATCACCATAGTGAATTGTTAGCACGTTAGCTCCTTCGGCTTGCTGATTTGGCATTTAGTGAGATTGATTATATCGCAGCACATGAGGCGGGCGTTATCAGCCCGCGGTAGATGTGATTGATGACCAAGGTTTGAATTTAATTTGACCATGCCCGTGCGTAGCTTGCTTTAGTGGCTTGAGTTATAGATAATAATCTTGAGCTAAGCTCCGTGTGGCGGCACGTAAAAGCTGTACTGTGCTTGGGCAGGTAAAAAGTCCAAGACGATTAGATATCCGAGAGGATATCGAGCCCGCACCGGGGAGATAAGGTGAGTCCGCGCCGGGGACTATAATTCCGGCGACAACTAGGTTTCCGTGAGGATGCCGCGGCTGACAGCCAGCAGAAAACCGCCTCTTTGATTATCAGCCGGGGTTATCCCGGCTTTTTTGATTGGGGCGGTATGGGTAGGGCTGAAGATCGGAAGGCGATAGTTGCGGAAATTAATCAGGCAGCAAAACTTTATCGCGGTTTTCTTGTCGGAAAGTCATTCATGTACGTTTTCGATGACAGGTATATCGAAGTTATTTATAAGGCCGAAAAATTCAAGCATTTAACTGGCGTAGATAGTCATTTGTCGGCTAAGCAGTTTTTCAAATTGGCATCCAGAGGAAAACTTGCTGCGTCGCAGATCGACTTTTCGAATCGCCATCCCTACGCTCTGTGTCGCAGAAAAGTCAACCATATTGTTCAGCTTGCCTCTTTTGCAACCTCCGCGTGCTTTATGCTCGAAGACATATCAACAAAATCGCAGTGCTATAAGTTTGGAACAACAGACTTGAATTTTTCCTTACTCATGAACTATAGGGGCGGTTGTTATATTGCTGAATCTTTAAGGGACGAAGATTGTTTTTCAAAGGCCCACGATGTGCATCTGGTCACTCATATCTTTTCGAGACAGAACGATAAGAAGCTATATGATTCCCTCTTGTTTAAAGATGGTGAGTTCGATGATTCCCAGCTTCCAAGAACTATTAGGTCTCTCCTAGATCCCTCTCTTCTTGCTCATTAGAAGATTCAAAGACGCGTGCGAGCGCCCATACACTCTCTCCGCTTGCCGCATACTTAAACGATTTACGTCGACTTTTCCCGCTGTTGCAGGGATTCGATCTGTTATGAGTCTGGGCTAGGATTTGATCTTAATACGCTGATGAGTACTGCCACCAGGCATTTCCCAACCCTGTTTATTGGCTTGCCGTGTAGATCGGCGCACTCATGCCTGTTGTCTTGTTGGGCCATCATCGCCGTTGCATCCTGCTTGTTGCTCTGGCCTACCTTTGTGTTTTGTTGCACGGGCCTTCTTATGCTGTGAGTGCGGAAAGCCTGTTTATAGACAAGGTCACGTACTACGAGTCGGGCGTCTCAGAGGCTTCCGAGCCTGGACCGATGCCGACCATCTTGAATTGGACAGCTTCGCGGTCGAGGCATTTGGCGCCAAGGGGAGGCGGGCTTCCGCACCATCTTTACGCCCTATGCCGAGCTGTACCAC
>URVF01000050.1 GCA_900551185.1 uncultured Collinsella sp.
TACGAGATCATGCCTAGTCTCGTGGGCTCGGAGATGTGTATAAGAGACAGGTCGACAGGCGGGGTGGTTCCCCGCGTACGTGCCATCTGAGTAACCGAGGGGAGGGCGCACATGGGAATGACTGGTGCATACGAGCGCAATCTCGATGCAAAAGGTCGTCTGTCCCTGCCTGCACCCCTTCGCGAGGAGCTTGGAGAGCACGTTCGCGTGTTCAAAGCCCTGGATGTCGATGCTCTGTACGTGTTCTCTGCCGAGGCCTTCGATAAGTGGGTCGAAGGACTCTTCGCGGGTCGTGAGGGCCACGAGGGTTTTAACCCGCGTGACATTAATGACCAGAAGCTCATGAGGGCGATCAACAAGCGCACCACGTCGATGGATGTGGACAGTGCCGGTCGTATCGGTCTTTCCGAGTCTCTCCGCAAGCAGGCGAACCTCGACCGCGAGGTCACGGTTGTGGGCAACTACGACCACCTTGAGGTTTGGGATCGCGCCGCGGCCGATGAGGACGATGACGATGAGGCCCTGCTGGACCTCTTCTTCTCGTAAGGGCAAGGCACGAGTAACGGATGGAGCGTGGGATCTTGACACAAGAATATCGGCATGAACCTGTCATGCTTGGCGAAGTGCTTGAGTCGCTGCAGCTCAAGAACGGCTCCGTTGTCTGCGATTGCACCCTTGGCGGTGCCGGTCATTCGGTAAAGATGGCCGCGCAGGTGGGGGAGACGGGCCTTTTGCTCGGCGTCGATCAGGACGACATGGCCCTCGAGGCTGCTGGCGCCCGTCTGGACCGCGAGGTTCCCGGCGTCCCGCATCAGCTGCTGAAGGGCAACTTCGGCGACTTGGACGAGCTGCTTTGCTCGGCCGAGGTGCCCGGGGTCGATGGCTTCCTGTTTGACTTGGGCGTTTCGTCACCGCAACTCGATATTCCTGGCAGGGGCTTTTCGTATAACGAGGATGCCCCATTGGACATGCGGATGGATCCGGGTAATAACACCTTAAACGCAGCTGAGGTCATCAACACCTATAACGAACACGACCTCGCCCGGATTCTACGCGTCTACGGCGAAGAGAAGTTCGCCTCGCAGATCGCGCGCGAGATTGTGCGCCGCCGCGAGCAAGAATCGATCGAAACCACCGGCCAATTTGTCGAGATCATCAAGGCGGGTATCCCGGCTGCCGCTCGTCGGCATGGCGGACACCCGGCCAAGAAAAGTTTCCAGGCCATTCGCATCGAGGTCAATCACGAGCTCGATGTGCTCGAACGAGGGCTTGATGCCGCCACCAGGTGGCTCAACCCGGGCGGACGTATCTGCGTCATCTCGTATCACTCGCTCGAGGACCGTATCGTAAAGAACCACTTTAAGGAGATGAGCCAGGGGTGCACGTGTCCGCCGGAGATTCCGGTGTGCGTGTGCGGCAACGTGCCGATACTCAAGGTCATCACCCGCAAACCCTTGGTTGCCCAGCCTGATGAGGTTGAGCGCAACCCTCGGGCGAGATCAGCCAAAATCCGCGTGGCGCAGCGTCTGTAGGCGCGACCGCGCGATATTGGACCTCCCGCTCGCACCATAAACGAAGCTTAAACACACTACCAACGTACTCGGGATGGGAGGCGGCATATCATGGGCTACAACACTTCAAGCGCAGCACTCGCCTATGATATGAACGCCATGCCCGCCTATCGTGAGACGCCGCAGGCTCCCGTTGCTCCCCGTGAGCAGCGCGCGCCGCGCTTTGATGTCTACACGGGCGCGGGCCGTCAGGCAAACCAGGCGGTAAGCCCGGTTTTCATGAGCGTTCTTAAAACGTTTTGCATCATTGCGGCTATCTTCATGACGATCGGCGTCGCCCGCGTGGCGCTCGCCGGCGTTACGGCCCAGGTGCTCAACAGCAACGCCGAGCTTACCAACACGCTCGAAAAGGCGACCGATGAGAGCTCCGACCTGGAGGTCATGCATTCGGTCTATGGCGCCGACACGCGCATTCGCGACCTTGCGGGCGCTTATGGCATGGTGGAGCCCAGCGAGAGCGTTACACTTGACTTTTCGCAGGATGCAGCCGCGGGCGCCAACGCGACCGCGACCGCTCAGTAGCAAGACGGTAGCTGAGTATGACAAATGACTATCGCCGCGGTTCCGATGGGGGCCGCGGTTCTGGACGTCCCTCGTCGCGGGGACGTTCTGGTTATCAAGGAACGGGTCGGCAATCTTACAACACCGGGCAGTCCCGTGGCAACGACCCGGCGTCGCGACTTCGCGGCTCGGGCGGCCCTCAAGTGCATAACACCAGGTCGCGCAAGAGTTCGCCGACCGAATGGCTCACAGGCACGCCTCTGCCTCGCCGCAAAGCCGTCATGGGATTCATTGGGCTTGGCTTGGGCTTGGGCGTCTTTCGCCTTGCCGACTATCAGATTGTCGAAGCCGATAAACTGCGCGAGCGTGCCGATGCGCGTCGCCTGCTTGCGCAGACCCTCTATGCCAAACGTGGCACCATCTACGACCGCAACGGTAACGTGCTGGCGTCGTCGGTCGAATGTCGCAACATCGCCGTGAACCCGCAGCTTGTCGAGGATGTTGACAAGACGGTGTCGGCGCTGGTCAAGGCAACTGGAATCGATAAAAAGACCTGCCGCAAGCTCGTTGAGTCCGATGGAACCTGGGTGTATATCAAGCGCCAGGTGGACGAAGACGATGCTGCGACGCTGGAGAAGAAGAACCTGCCCGGTGTGCTTTTTGAGCAGGCCATGAAGCGCGTATATCCATACGGCAATCTGGCATCGCAGGTGCTGGGTGTAGTGAATGTGGACAACGATGGCTTGACGGGTCTCGAAAAGCAATACAACAAGCTTCTGACCGGCACGAACGGTTCTCTCGTACGCGAGCGCGCGAGGGACGGCAGCTATATCGCGGGCGGTGCCTATAAAAAGGTGGCTGCGGTCGACGGCGTTGATATCGTGACGACGCTCGACGTCAATATCCAGCGTGCGGCCGAGGATGCCCTGGCAGAGGCAGTTGAGAAGACTAAGGCCAAGAACGGCTCGGCGCTGGTCACCGATCCTACGACAGGCGAGATCTTGGCAGCCTGCTCGTATCCGACTTACGACCAGACCAATCTGGAAAACGCCAAGACCGAGGATATGAACTTGCGCCTGGTCACCGACGCCTACGAGCCCGGCTCGGTCTTTAAGACGCTCGTGGCGGGCGCCGGCTTCGACTTGGGCGTCGTGCGATCGAGTACGTCGTTTGAGGTGCCGGCGAGCATCAAGGTGGGCGACGATACCGTCACCGATGCCGACAAGCGCGACTATGCCATGACCATGGATGTGCGCGAGATGATGCGCCGTTCGTCCAACGTGGGCTTTGTCCTGGTGGGGCGCAAGATCGGTGCCGATGACTTTGCCGCTTATGTGGACAAGTGGGGCATCGGTCACAGCTCTGGTGTCGATTTTCCGGGCGAGAGCCTGGGTATCGTCAAGGAGCGTGACCAGTATGACGGCGCCACGCTGGGCTCGATGAGCTTTGGACAGGCACTGTCCGTCTCGCCGATTGAGATCGCACGTGCCGTGGGCGGCATCGCCAACGGCGGCGTGATGATGACACCGCACTTCTATAAGTCCAGCAAAGGCGACGAGAAGGACTGGGGCGAAGGCGAGCGCGCGATTTCGGAGGACGCCGCATCCCAGGTGACATCGTGCATGCAGGCGGTCGTGTCCGAGGGAACGGGCGTTGGCGGCGCGGTTGACGGCTATGACGTGGCGGGTAAGACCGGTACGGCCGAACGTGCCGACGAGAACGGCGGCTACCTCAAGGAGAACTACATGTCGTCCTTTATGGGCTTTGCACCGGCACAATCGCCCAAGGTGCTGTGCTATATCACGCTCGACGGAACGCCGAGCGGCTCAGATGCCGCTGCGGTGCCGTTCCAGTCCATTATGGCCAACGCGCTCGACGTGCTGGGTATCCCGCACACGAAGTAGGGGGTTACAATCTTTGGGGCGTGGTTTGTTGTCCCATATGAGGGTGTTCACATGCCCTGCACCACGCATGTGCGGCGCTGGGATACAATACGCCGATAGCATTATTAGGTTTACAGGGGAGCTGCAATGATAGAGATCGCCGTCAACAACCTCGCGGCCGCAACAGGGGCCCGAACCGTGACGGGAGAAGCCGATCGGGTATGCCGCGGGTGCGTTATCGACTCGCGCCAGGTCGAGGAAGGGACGATTTTCGTCGCCTTTCCCGGTGAAAACGTCGACGGCAATGATTTTGCTTCCCGTGCCGTCCAGTCGGGTGCCGGCGCCGTCGTGATGACGCGTGAGCCCGAGGCCGAGCTGGTCTCGCTGGCGCAGGACAAGGGGTGCGCCATCCTGCTGACCGATGATCCCGAGGAGTTTCTGCTGCGTTTGGCGCACACGTATCGTCTGGAGCTTGGCTGCCTGGTCGTTGGCATTACCGGTTCCATCGGCAAGACGACGACCAAGGACGTGCTCGCCGCCGTGCTCGCCAAGCGCTATCGTGTCTGGGCCACCAAGGGCAATTTCAATAACTTGATCGGCATGCCGCTCACGGTGCTTTCCGCTCCGGCCGATACCGAGGTCCTGGTGCTCGAGATGGGCATGAACCATTTCCACGAGATTGAGCGCCTGTCCAAGTCCGCCAATCCCAACCTTGCCATCGTGAGCAAGATTGGTACCTCTCACATCGGCATTTTGGGCAGCCGCGAGAACATCGCCCGCGCTAAGGCCGAGATTGTCCAGGGTATGTGCGCCGCCGGCGACTTCTTGCCGCTGCTGGTTTTGGGCGGTGAGGACGACTTTACGCCGTTCATTCGCGATACGTTCGCCCAGCCTGCTGGTATCGACGTTATGCTGGCCGGCGTCTCGGACGACGATGAGGTCCGTGCCCGCGACATTCGTGTTGATGACGAGGGACGTCCGGTCTTTACGCTCGATTTTGGCCAGGGTGAGACGATCGATACCATGCTTGCCATCCCCGGCGTGCAGTCCGTTCCTAATGCCGTTAAGGCCGCCGCGGTTTCCTATCGCCTGGGCGTGACGCCCGAGCAGATCGATGCTGCCTTTAGGGGCCTCACGATCACCGGTCACCGCCAGGAGATCAAGCGCGCCAAGAGCGGTGCCCGCGTCATCGACGATTCCTATAACGCCAGTGCCGAATCCATGGCTGCTGGCCTCGATCTACTGTGCTCGCTTTCGTGCACGGGGTCTCGCATGGCGATCCTGGGCGAGATGGGCGAGATGGGCGATGAGGCTCCTCGCATGCATGAGCTCGTGGGCGCCTATGCCGCCGCCAAGAAGCTCGACATGCTGGCGTGCGTGGGTGGTGAGCTGGCCCAGCTTATGGCCGATGCCGCGCGCATGATGGGCATGGACGAGGACCGCATCCAGGTGTTCTCCGATTATCAGCAGGTGCTCGACCGCATGGGCGGCGCGCTTGAAAAACATGATGTTGTACTGGTCAAGGGTTCCCGCTTTGTTGAGCTCGACCGCTTTGTGGAAGGTGTGTGCTAGCCCATGTTCGGCAATCCCTCGTATCCAACGTATCAGGCTTTTTTGGGGCTTGGCATCGCCGCTGCCATTGCGCTGCTGCTCATGCCGTGGTGGATCAAGCTACTCAAGGTCGAGGGTATCGGCCAGCAGGTTCGTGCCGACGGCCCCAAGCGTCATTTGGTTAAGCAGGGAACGCCCACCATGGGTGGCGTTGTCATCCTCGTCGCGATCTCGCTGACCTGCCTGCTGATGGGCAAGCTCACCACCGAGCTCGTGCTCGTGCTGCTCGCCACGCTGGCGACCGGCGTGCTGGGCCTGATCGACGACCTGACCTCCGTTACGCATGGGCGCTCGCTCGGTCTGACGCCTCATGCCAAGATGATCGGCCTAACCATTATCTGTGTCACCTTTACGGTACTTGCCGTTAACTGGTGCGGCGTCGCTCCCGAGATTCGTTTTCCCGGCGGCCTGACGATTGACCTTGGCGTGCTTTCGACCACCATCTGCGGCCTTTCGTTCCCGTGGCTCTACATTGTCTTTTGCTGGCTGATGATCGCCGGTCTTTCTAATGCCGTGAACCTGACCGATGGCCTTGACGGTCTTGCTGGCGGCACCTCCATGATTGCCATGCTCGCCATGGCTGCCATGGCGTTTTTGCACGGAGACGTGAACCTGTCCATCTTCTGCACCGCGTGTGCCGGTGCCTGCTTGGGCTTTCTGTGGTTCAACTGCTATCCGGCGAGCATCTTTATGGGCGATACCGGCTCGCTTGCCCTGGGCGCCGCGTTTGCCTGCACGTCCATCATGACCAACACCGAGGTCGTCTCCCTTATCATCGGCGGCCTGTTTATCGTTGAGACCCTGTCGGTCATGATTCAGGTTGTCTACTTCCACTTTACGCACAAGCGCGTCTTCCTTATGGCGCCCATCCATCATCATTTCGAAAAGAAGGGCTGGGCCGAGACCAAGGTCGTCATCCGTTTTTGGATTATCGCTGCTGCCTTTGGTGCCGTTGGCCTTGCTCTGTTCTTCCAGTTGGGATAGTGGTCTTTCATGTCTCTTGCTGATGTCTTTAGCCTGCTCGTTTTGGGTCAGGGCAAATCCGGTCTCGATGTCGCCCGCTGGGCGCTGGCACATCCCGAGCGCGTAAGTGCCGTTACCGTGTATGGCGGTGGCACCTCTGAGCCCAATGACGCCATGCGTGCGCTCGAGGCTGCTGGTGCGTCGTTTGTCTATGGGACCGAACAGGTCGAGGGCGCCTATGACGTATGCGTGACGTGCCCGGGCATCTCGGAGTTCTCGGGCTTCTTTAAGGCTGGGCGCGAGCATGCCGCCCAGATTATGGGTGAGCCCGAGTTTGCCTATCGCCTGTCGCCCGATAACTGGATTGCCATCACGGGCACCAACGGCAAGACGACCACCACGTCGCTGACGGATTATCTGCTCAAGGCTGCCGGCGAGGCCAGCGTTGCTGTCGGCAACATCGGCGAGCCGCCGGTCAACGAGATTGACGGCCGAGCCCACAACGAGTGGTTTGTGGCTGAGCTCTCGAGCTATCAGATTGCTACGACAACCGAGCTCCACCCCCGCGTGGCGGTGCTGCTCAACATCACTCCCGACCACTTGGGCTGGCATAAGAGTCATAAGAACTATGCGCTTGCCAAGATCAAACTGTTTGACAATATGGTCGATGACGATCTGGTGGTTGTCGACGTCGAAGACGCCGGCATTCACGAGTTCGATGAGTACATCTACACGCCGGGTCGTCGCATCTGCAAGGTTGCCTTTGACGAGCCTGAGGGCGAGGATGCCGCCTTTGTGCGCGATGGCAAGATGATCGTGCGTCTGAAGGGTGTCGAGACCCCGCTCATCGCT
Source organism: uncultured Collinsella sp. (assembly GCA_900551185.1). Classification (GTDB taxonomy): domain Bacteria; phylum Actinomycetota; class Coriobacteriia; order Coriobacteriales; family Coriobacteriaceae; genus Collinsella. The sequence continues at coordinate 7,382 of URVF01000050.1, forward strand.
ACATCCGAGCTCAAGATCTCGGGCCATCACAATGTTATCAATGCCCTGTGCGCTGCCACGGCTGCCTTGGCAGTCGGTGCCGATGTCGACGGTGTCTGCCGCGGTCTGGCCTCGTTCCAGCCGCTCGAGCACCGCGTGGAGCCGTGTGGCGAGATTGACGGCGTGCGCTACGTCAACGATTCCAAGGCGACTAACACCGATGCGGTCGAGAAGGCGCTGACGGCATTTCCCGATGACGACGTGATCTTGCTGCTCGGCGGCCACGATAAGGGCACTCCGCTCACGGACTTCGCGCGCGTCGTTATGGACAACGTGCGCTCGGTCGTCTGCTTTGGCGATGCGCGCGAGCGCTTCACCGCCGCTATGGACGAGGCTGATGTCGATGGCGATGTGGATATCGCCCAGGCGGATGACCTGCGCGACGCCGTGGACGTTGCCCGTTCGCTTTCGAGCCGTGGTGACGTGATCTTACTTTCTCCTGCCTGCTCTTCGTTCGATGAGTTCTCGGGCTATGAGGAGCGCGGCCGCGTGTTTAAGGACTACGTGGCTCAGCTTGCCGCTACAGCGAAATCACAAATGGAATAGGGGTTGCGGTGAGAGAGGAGAGCCCCCGACAAGGTATGAGGAGGCCCGACTCGGACCGTGCTTCCTCACGTCGCACCACACCGCGTTCCAGCCGCGGCGGGCAGTCGTTTAGCGAACGCTATATTGCCGGCGTTCCCGCCCGTATCATGCGCCCCCGTTTGATATTCATGGCCTGCTTGTTTACCTTGGTATGCTTTGGCCTGCTGATGGTGTACTCGGCGTCTTCGGTCGAGGCGCTGCACGAGAATGGCTCGGCGACGTTTTTTCTGGGTCGACAGGCCGCGTTTGCCGTGGTCGGTGTTCTGGCGCTGATTGCCATCGTGCGCGTTTTGCCGGACAGCTGGTTTGGGGAGGATGTGCTCAGGATCTTCCTTATCGGCATGATAGGGCTACTGCTTCTGGTGTTCTTGGTGGGCAGCGGCAGCCGCGGCGCCACGCGCTGGCTCAACATCGCCGGTATTCAGTTCCAGCCTTCCGAGTTTTTAAAGCCATTTGCCATTGCGTATTCGGCCATCATGCTTGATCGCTTCTTTTCGCCCGGTGGCAACATCAACGAATTCCTTCGCAAGATGGGCATCTACCTGGGCATTTCGCTCTTTCTGATCTTTATCCAGCCCGATTTCGGTACTGTCCTGATCATCCTGTTGACCCTCATGTGCATGGCGTTGTTTGCGGGTCTCGACCCCAGATTTATCATCGGCGTGCTAATCTTCGGCATTCTCGTGATCGTGATTGCGCTTGTCGCAGAGCCGTACCGTATGGTGCGTATTCAGGTTGCCTTGAACCCTTGGGCCGACGAGTATGGTGACGGCTATCAGGCCACGCTTGCCATCATGGCCTTTGCCTCGGGCGGTCTGTTCGGCCGTGGCATCGGCAACTCAACCATGAAGTACTCGTATCTGCCCGAGGCGCACAATGACTACATCCTGGCCATCATTGGCGAGGAAGTTGGTTTTGTCGGAACCGTGCTGTTCTTCTTGGTGTTTGCGATGCTGATCTACTCGGCGTTTCGCATTGCCGAGCAGGCGACCGATCGTCGGGGCGCGCTTATGGCGTCTGGCTCCGCGGTCATTCTCGCGGTGCAGTTTTTGATTAACGCGCTGGGCATCCTCAACGTGTTTCCCATGACGGGCAAACCGTTGCCGTTTATTAGCTACGGCGGTTCGTCGATTATTGTGTCGCTCATGCTTGCCGGGTTGATCCTGCGCGTTTCGTACGAGAGCGCCCGCCGCGATGAGTATGACCGCCGCCGTGAGAGCTTTGCCGTTATGGATGAGAGTACCGCCGGCTTGCCCCACGTGCGCGGCGAGCGATCTTCGCGTAACGGTTTTACCGTCCTGGATGGCTCTGCGACCGAGCCGGCAGCCCGCCCGCGTCAGCGAACGGTGCCGCAAGGTCGTCCTCAGCGCCCCACTCCTCGCAATGCGGGCGGCGGATATAATCGAATCGATTTGAACTCGGACCCGTCGGCGCGTCTGCGTACCGACGACCAGGGACCGCGTGTACGAAGGGACTACCATGACCGATAAAATGACCGTTGCTATTGCAGCCGGCGGCACGGCAGGACACATCAACCCCTGTCTCTTATACACATCTCCGAGCCCACGAGACTAGGCATGATCTCGTA
>URVF01000051.1 GCA_900551185.1 uncultured Collinsella sp.
TCGGCAGCGTCAGATGTGTATAAGAGACAGCCAGCGACCTGCTGCTGGCGATGGGTGACGGCTTTGCCGCGACCGACATGCAGCCGCTCAACCGCCTGGACCGCAACACCACCGGCGTGGTGTTGTTTTCGCTCGACAAACAGACGCAGCCCGCCTTTGACCAAATGGTCATCGACCACGCCTTCGAAAAGCACTATCTGGCGCTGGCCGAGGGCAAGATCGACTGGAACGAAAAGCTCATCGACAAGCCCATCGCCCGCGACCGTCACGACAGCCGAAAGATGCGCGTCGGCGCCAGCGGCAAGCCGTCTCAAACTCGCGTGAAGGTGCTCAAACGTCTTAAGAGCCGTCGTGGCCTGCCCGCGCGCTCGTATATCGATGTCGAGCTGCTCACCGGCCGCAAGCACCAAATCCGTGTGCACCTGGCAAGCGAGCATCATCCCCTGGTTGGCGACGACCTGTACGGAACGCCGCGCCCCTGCGGCCTGATGCTCCACGCCCACAGCGTGTCCTTCACGCATCCCGTAACCGGCGAGCACATCCACATCGAAGCCCCCTGCCCCTGGGAGCCCTAAAACCTGCCGAAAAGGGACAGGTTTATTTTGGCAGGTTTTATCTGGGAAAACGTCAAGCCGCCACGATGGCTCAGCCGCGGTCCCAAAACGTCTCGATCTGTAACAGTTAGAACCCATTTTCCGGTCTATTTGTTATAGATCGAGACATTCGAATCCCTCTCAAGGAAAAATCTCAATCTGTAACAATAACTCGGCAAAATCGGTCCCAGATGTTACAGATTGAGACAAAGGGACGGTGCGGCTCGGAAGTATCTCGATCTGTAACACCTAGCCCACTTTTAGCGGTCCAGTTGTTACAGACTTAGACAAAACCGGTAGACAACGAAAGCGGCAACGCCCGTGATGGACGTTGCCGCTTTTCTATTGAGAAAACTACTCGGTTTCCGTTGCTAACCACCACAATGGGGACAGGCGCCTTCGCGGCGGTTTTGGTCTTAGCCCGTCCCCTGCTGCTAGACCGTGATGACGTTGTCCATTGCCCGGTACTTGGTGGGGACCTCGCCTGCGGTAATAATCGTTGCGTCTCGGAAGTCCGCGAACTTGATGGGCGCCACCATACCAAATTTACTGGCGTCCGAGATTACGAAGCGTTTGGCGGTATGGCGCATCGAGATACGCTTGACCTGCGCTTCCTCGATATCGGGCGTCGTAAAGCCCTGCTCGGCGGCAATGCCGTTAGAACCCCAAAAGCCGCAGTTAAAGTTGTAGCGGTCTAGGGTTGCCAGAGCATCGGGGCCAACGAGCGCCTCGGTCTCGGGTTTAAGCTCGCCGCCCAGCACCACGGTGCGCATGCCGCGCACAGCGAGATGCTGAGCATGGAGCACGGAATCAGTCACATAGGTGACCGATTCGAGATGCGGAAGATGCTCGATGAGTCTGAGCGTTGTCGAACCCGAATCGATGTATACAAAGCTCTCAGGCTCCACAAGCGCCGCCGCACGGGCGCAGATACGCTCCTTGTCGTCGTTATGGAGGTCACTGCGCTCATTGAGCGTTAGGTCGCGCGTCACGTGCGCGCGCTCAAGACTCGTCGCTCCACCGTGGACCTTGGCGATGCGGTGCGCTCGGTCGAGCGTCTGCAGGTCGCGCCGAATGGTGGACGCCGTCACGCCCAGGGTATCGGCAAGCTCTGGCACAGTAACCGAGCCAGCCCGCTGCACCATCGACACAATCGCGTTGAGCCTATCCTCCGCAAGCATTGCTTACTCCTCCTCGGGGTACACGACTCCCCAGTCGGCACGAAGCTTGGTCATGAGCTCCATCACATCAGAAGCATAATCCAGCAGCTCGCGCTTGGAGTCGTCGCCGGCAACGGCCTGCTCAAGATCGGCCATCTCATAGCAAAGGGCGTAAGCCTCGGTGCCGGCGTGGACCTCCTCGCGGTGACCGTCCGCAGTCCACACGATGGTCGCGTGATCGGCACGCGGATACTCGTTGACCTCGATATAGCACTTGTCAAAGCTGATGACCGAGCGCTTGGGCTGCTTGGAGTGGAGCGTAAGGCTCACAACACCCAGCTGCTGCTCGGCATTACGGCAGACGATGCCGCCCGCAACGTCCACGCCGGTCTCACAGGTGTTGCCCAGCGAAACGACCTCGGCGGGCTGGCTTGCCATAAAGAGGCGCATGACGGACAGGGCATACACGCCAATATCGAGCATGGCACCGCCAGCAAGGTTGCGATTGTAGAAACGATTGGTCAAATCGCCGTACTCCTTGTAGCTGCCAAAGTTGAGCTGAGCGAGGTTCATGCGGCCGAACTCGCCAGCATCCATGCGACGACGCAGCTCCTGATACAAGGGCATGTGAAGCACCGTGGTGGCGTCCATAAGGACGACGTTGTGCTCGTCGGCGATGGCACGCGCCTCGTCGAGCTCAGCGGAATTGAGGGTAATGGCCTTCTCGCAGAGCACGTGCTTACCAGCTGCCAGAGCGGCTCGCAGGTAGGTGATATGCGTGTTGTGCGGCGTGGTGATATAGACGGCGTCGATGTCCGGATCGGCGTAGAGGTCCTCGACCGTCTCGTACACCTTCTCGACGCCATACTGCTCGGCAAAAGCCTGGGCTTTGGAAAGCGTACGGTTGGCGACACCCGCGAGCTTGCGGCCGGCCAGCGCGAGGGACTGGGCCATTTGGTTGGCGATAACACCGCACCCGATCACTGCCCAGCGAAGCTCGGGAGCCGTAAAGATGTCGTTTGGGAACGGCTGATTCTGGACCGAGGCAAACGCCGCCTTTGCGGCTGCCTCGGCGTCGAGCGGAGCCTGTTTGGAATCTGCCATGATGTGCCTCCTGAGTCATCGGAAGTTCTTCATTTCTAACAACCCTATAGTCGCACAATTGCGCGCGTATCTGCTCGTGTTTGCGTATTTATTTGCTTATCGGTCATTATTTAGCCATAGTTGGCAGATGTTTGCGCGGCTATGCGCATTATCGCGCAAGGCTATGCGCGTAAATGCGCATGCGACGATCCTTGTGAAACATAAAGGGACGGAACACCAAAGCCCTAAAAGACAGACCCAGCTGTATTACTTCACCCCACTGGGGGCATCAGACATCAAAGGATCGTCCCAAACTGCCGGCACATAGAGACGGCCCCCCCCCAACGACTGGTCATTTAAGTCTGTCCCCAATGAATGGTCGTCCCCAGCTGCCGACAGAAAATGAACGCCCCCAGGTGCCGGCATTTCAACGGCCACTCATTTAAGTCTGTCCCCAATGAGTAGGGATAGAAAAAGGCCCGGGTGCCGTGGGGCATCCGGGCCTTTGCTAGCAACTTGATGTTGCGGGCAGCTTAGAACTTGTGGCCGCACTTCTTGCAGACGCGCAGCTTGTTCTTGCCGTCCTTCTCGTGACCGACGCGGGTAACCTTACCGCACTCGGGGCAGACGAGATTGACGTTGGAGGCGTCGATAGGAGCCTCCTGCGAAACGATGCCGCCCTGCTGGTTGGCAGCGTTGGGCTTGACGGCCTTCTTGACGACCGAAACGCCCTCGACAACGACCTTGTTCTCGGCGGGGAGAGCACGCAGGATAACGCCCTGCTTGCCGCGATCCTTACCAGAGAGAACCTGGACCTTATCGCCCTTCTTGATATACATATATCTCCCCTAACTACAGGGTCTCGGGAGCGAGCGAGACGATCTTCATGTACTTCTTGTCACGAAGCTCGCGAGCGACAGGCCCGAAGATACGGGTGCCGACGGGCGAACCATCGTTGTTGATGACAACGCAGGCGTTCTCATCAAAGCGAATGTAGGAGCCATCCTTGCGGCGGATCTCCTTAACGGTGCGAACGACGACGCAACGGACAACGTCCTTCTTCTTGACGTTGGCGCCAGGGGTAGCCTCCTGGACAGCACCGATGAACACATCGCCGATGCCTGCATAACGACGCTTGGAACCGCCAAGCACCTTGATGCAGCGAATCTTGCGAGCGCCGGAGTTGTCGGCGACGTTCAGCATGGTTTGCATCTGAATCATGGTAGATGTTCCTCCGAACTAAGAACCGAAGAGAGGTGCGCTGCCTTTATACGGCCCGTGGTATGCAAGCCAGGCATACGCACATCTTCGGAAACGTACAAGTCGTAAGAGCGACTGCTTATTTAGCGCGCTCGACGACCTCGATGAGGCGCCAACGCTTCATCTTGGACATAGGACGGGTCTCCATAACGCGGACGGTGTCGCCCACGCCAGCCGTGCACTCCTCATCGTGAGCGTGCAGCTTCTTGGAGCTGGTCATCATCTTGCCGTACTTGGGGTGACGCTTGCGCTCGGTGATGGTGACAACAATGGTCTTGGCACCGGAGACGGAGGTAACGACACCCGTACGGACCTTACGCGAGTTACGCGAATCAGTCATGTTCTCTCCTTAGGTCCTACTCGGCGACAGCGGACTTCTCCGCTGCGATCTCACGGGCGCGCTGCTCCGTGAGGACGCGAGCGATGTCCTTCTTCACGGTGTTGACGCGAGCGGTGTTGTCCAGCTGGCTGGTGGCCATCTGGAAACGAAGGTTAAAGAGCTCGGCGCGCATTTCCTTCAGCTTCTCAACGAGCTGAGCGTCCGAGAGCTCACGAATCTCTGCGGGCTTCATTAGTTCTCCTCCTTGGCGGCGGCGGCGTCCTCAGCAGCCCACTTGGCCTCGAGAGCGGCCTCCTCAGCCATCTCCTTCTCGATGCGCTGCTCAGCGTTCTTGGCAGCAACAATCTTGGTCTTGATGGGAAGCTTGTGCTGTGCAAGACGCAGAGCCTCGCGAGCGACCTCCTCGGGCACGCCCTTGACCTCGAACATGATGCGGCCGGGCTTGACGACGGCCACCCACTCCTCGGGGTTACCCTTACCAGAACCCATGCGAGTCTCGGCAGGCTTCTTGGTGATGGGCTTATCGGGGAAGATCGTGATGTAGACACGACCGCCACGCTTCATGTAGCGGGTCATGGCAATACGAGCGGCCTCGATCTGACGGTTGGTGATCCAATGGGCCTCGAGAGCCTGGATACCAAACTCGCCGAAATGCAGCTCGGTATTACCCTTGGCCTGGCCCTTCATGGAGCCACGCTGCACCTTGCGGTGAAGAATACGCTTAGGGGCAAGCACTACTGACCCCTCCTCTCGGAGTTACGACGACGAGGACGGGAAGAGCCCTCGAGTGCAGGGTTGGGAACAGGCTGGCCCGGGAGCTTCTCGCCCAGGTAGATCCAGACCTTCACGCCGCAAGCGCCCATGGTGGTGCTGGCGACAGCCGTGCCGTAGTCGATCTTGGCACGGAGGGTGTGCAGAGGCACGCGACCCTCACGGTACCACTCACGACGGCCCATCTCGGCACCGCCGAGACGACCGGAGCACTGGATACGGATGCCCTTAGCGCCGGCCTTGCGGGCGGACTGGACAGCCTTGCGCATAGCGCGACGGAAGGCAACGCGGCCCTCGAGCTGCTCGGCGATAGACTGAGCAACGAGGTTGGCGTCGAGCTCGGGGCGCTTGATCTCGACAACGTCGACGGAAAGCTGGCCCTTGGAGACGCCAGCGACCTTCTCGAGCTCGGTGCGGAGGGTATCGATCTCGGCACCCTTCTTACCGATGACAACGCCGGGGCGAGCGGTGAGGATGATGACCTTCACCTTGTCGCCAGCGCGCTCGATCTCGACGCGGGAGACAGCTGCGCGGGAAAGACGCTTCTCGAGGTACTTGCGGATCTCGAGATCGTTACCGAGGGTCTTAGCGTAATCCTTCTCTGCGAACCAGCGGGAGCGCCAGTTCTCGGTGATGCCAAGACGGAAGCCGGTGGGGTAGACTTTCTGACCCATACAGCTTTACGCCTCCTTTCGAGGAGCAACGACGACGGTGATGTGGGAAGTACGCTTCAGAATGCGAGAAGCGGAACCCTTGGCGCGGGGACGGATGCGCTTAAGCGTCGGACCCTCGTCAACATAGGCAGCGGCGACAACCAGGTTGTCGGCACGCAGACCGTTGTTGTTCTCGGCGTTCGCAACGGCGGAACGGAGAACCTTCTCGACATCCACGGCGACGGCGCGGTCGCAGAAGTGGAGGATGTCGAAGGCCTGAGCGACAGGCTTGCGGCGGATCAGATCGACCACCAGGCGGGCCTTGCTGGGGGAAACACGCACGTACTTAGCGACGGCGCGAACCTCGGTGGCCTCAGTTTCAATAGACTTAGTTGCCATTTACGGTTAACCCCCTATTTGGCCTTGTGGCCACGGAACGTACGAGTCGGCGCGAACTCGCCGAGCTTGTGACCAACCATGGACTCGGTAACATACACGGGCACATGCTTGCGGCCGTCGTGGACGGCGATGGTGTGACCAACCATCTCGGGGAAGATGGTGGACGCGCGGGACCAGGTCTTCACGACGTCCTTCTTGCCAGCCTCGTTCATCGCGGTGATACGCGAGAGAAGGCGAGTCTCCACGAACGGGCCCTTTTTGAGACTTCTGCTCATAAGTGCTTTCTCCTAAAACTCGGTATCCGAAATTACTTCTTACGGCGACGAATGATGTGCTGGTTCGAGACCTTCTTCTTCTTGCGCGTACGAAGGCCCTTCGTCGGCTTACCCCAGGGGGTAACAGAGGGACGACCAGAGGTGTGGTTCTTGCCCTCGCCACCGCCGTGCGGGTGGTCGACAGGGTTCATGACGGTACCGCGGACGGTCGGGCGCACGTTCATGTGACGCTTACGGCCGGCCTTGCCGATGACGATGTTGGAGTGATCGGCGTTGCCGACCTCACCGACGGTGGCGCGGCAGGTAACGAGGATGCGGCGCATCTCGGAGGAAGGCATACGGACGATAGCGTACTTGCCCTCCTTACCCATCAGCTGGCAGGAGTTACCGGCGGAACGGGCGATAGCAGCGCCCTTGCCCGGCTGGAACTCGACGGCGTGGATGAGCGTACCGACGGGGATGTCGGCGAGGGGCAGAGCGTTGCCCGGCTTGATGTCGGCGTCAGAACCGGACATGATGGTCTGACCGACCTCGAGGCCCTTGGGGGCCAGGATGTAGCGCTTCTCACCGTCAGCGTAGTGCAGCAGAGCGATGCGAGCGGAACGGTTCGGATCGTACTCGATCGTGGCAACCTTGGCGGGCACGCCGTCCTTGTTGCGCTTGAAGTCGATCACGCGGTAACGACGCTTCACGCCGCCGCCCTGGTGGCGGGTGGTGATGCGGCCGTTGTTGTTACGACCGGCCTTCTTGGGCAGGGGCTCGAGAAGAGACTTCTCGGGCTTGGTGCAGGTGATCTCGGAGAAGTCGGAGATCGTCTGCCAACGCCTACCAGCGGAGGTCGGCTTAAGGTGCTTTACAGCCATTACAATCCCTTTCAATAGGAATCCGTTAGCCATCGCAGACAGGGATTCGAGGTTCTGCCTCGGGTGCGATGACACCGGACGTATACACGGTTCCGGGCGTGTCCATTTTATACGCCCAAAACCTTGAGCTCTCGCCTCCCCTATTTGGGAGGCATGAGCTCACTCAACAGCAGCGAGTCTTAGGCCTGGTTGCCAAAGACCTCGATGGTGTCGCCCTCGGCCAGCGTGACGATGGCCTTCTTCCAAGAACGGGTCTTGCCGGCGACATAGCGCACGCGCTTGGTCTTGGGCTTGACCGTCAGGGTGTTCACGCGAACGACCTTGACGCCGAAGATCTCCTCGACAGCGTCCTTGATCTGATACTTGTTAGCATCCTTGGCGACCTCGAACGTGTACTTGTTCTGCTCCATGCCGGAGAAGGAACGCTCGGACACGATCGGACGGATGATGATCTCGTGGGCGGTCATTTATGCAAGCACCTCCCCGAAGTGAGCGGCGATGTCGGCGGGCATCAGCACAGCGTTGTTGTTGACGAGATCGTAGGTATTGGCCTCGTCGGCAGTGATGATGAACGTCTTGGGAATGTTGCGGAACGACAGGTAGGCGTTGACGTCCTCATCGCGAACGATGATGGTCAGGCGCTTGCCCTCAAGGCCGAGAGCCTTGAGCATGGCGACGGCAGCCTTGGTGGAAGGCTTCTCGAAGCCGTAGTCGTCGACGAGCACGAGCTCGCCATCGGCCAGCTTGGCGGACAGCGCGGAGCGCATAGCCAGCTTAACCTCCTTGTTGTTCATACGCTTAGCGTAGGAACGGGGCTTGGGGGCGAAGACAACGCCACCGTGACGCCACTGGGCAGCACGGATGGAACCCTGGCGGGCACGGCCGGTGCCCTTCTGACGCCAAGGCTTCTTGCCGCCACCGGAAACCTCAGAGCGGCCCTTAGCGGACTGGGTGCCCTGACGCCAAGAGGCCATCTGGCACTTGACGATGTGGTGCATAACGTGGATGTTCGGCTCGATGCCGTACACCTCAGCGGCGAGCTCGGCCTCGGCGACCTTCTTGCCCTCGCTGTTCTTTACTTCAAACTTTGCCATTTAAGTGTTCTCCTTGGTATGACGCTGGGCTAAATGGGCTGGGCCCTTAGGCCATACGGATGGCGACGAGACCATTCTTGGCACCCGGGACAGCGCCCTTGACCAAGATGAGGTTCTGCTCGGCATCGATGCGGACAACGGAAAGGTTCTTGACGGTAACGCGCTCGTTACCCATGTGACCGGCCATCTTGACGCCCTTGAGGACGCGCGCAGGATAGGCGCACTGACCGATAGAACCGGGGTGACGCTGGAAGTGAGAACCATGCGTCATAGGACCGCGGCGCTGACCCCAGCGCTTGATGCGACCCTGGAAGCCCTTACCCTTGGAGGTACCGATGACGTCGACCTTCTCGACATCAGCGAAATCAGCGACGGTGACGACCTCGCCGACCTTGTGCTCCTCGCCGTTCTCGACGCGGACCTCACGAAGGAAGCGGACAGGCTCGACGCCAGCCTTGGCGAAGTGACCAGCCATGGGCTTGTTCACGTTCTTGGCCTTGATGTCGCCGAAACCGATCTGGACGGCGTCATAGCCGTCGGTTGCCTGAGTTTTAACCTGCGAGACAGCGCAGGGGCCAGCCTGGATGACCGTGACGGGAACGACGTTGTCGTCCTCGTCCCAAACCTGGGTCATGCCAATCTTGCGGCCGAGAATCATGCTGATCAAGATATGATCCCAACTCTCGCGTGGTCTTGGGACAATGCGTACACCACCGAGCGTACGCCCCTAGAGGACCACTACTTACACGACGTGCTCCCCAGCCTTGTATTGCGTCCGAACTACCTGACAACCCTATTAAGCAGGCATTTTGTCCAGCCAGAATACTCCCCTGGTTACACACAGCTGTTTAGTATACACGGCTGCGGGCGTATCCATCGAGATTCATATTTCACTCACATTGTTTACGCAGGTAAAGTGCGTGGCCTTGATTCTCATTTTCATTGCAACAGCCTCAGGACCTGTCTCTTATACACATCTGACGCTGCCGACGATCTTACGCG
>URVF01000052.1 GCA_900551185.1 uncultured Collinsella sp.
GTGCTGGTATCCAGGATTCGGGAAAAAGCCAAAAAGAGAACAAGTTCATGCAGGCCGTATCGAGCAACTACCCCAATGCCACGGCATGGAATGCTCATGGTGCACGCGCGGAAAACTCCGACTACTACAAGTCGGCGACCAATGCCGAAGAGCTCAAGAAGGTCTTTGACGACATCTCACAGGCCATTACGTCGGAGGCTCCTTATCCGACCGAAATTGATAAGGGCTACGACGCGACCAAGTCCGGCTACATCACGTTTACCGATGAGCTGGGCGACTTTATGCAGGTCGACACCTTCACCGAGGTCGTCATCAACGGCACGCCGTTTACCAAGACGGACAAAACGGTCAATAAAGAAACCAATACCGACACCTACGAGTTCACCGGCAAGGCAAAAGACCTGCTCATTACCGTGCAGCGCGCTGGTGATGACAATCCCCAGAAGGGCGATGTCGTAACGGTCAGCATTCCTGCGTCGTTGATTCCGCTGAGCCACTTTAAGACCGTAGACGGCACGCTTTCGGTCGACAGCGCTCAGCCTATCCGCGTGAAGTACACCTCGAGCGTGAAGAGCACTGCGCTCGACAACCTGTTTACGCCCGAGAAGGTAACGGGGCTCAAGGATTACATCGAGAACAATACGACCGTTGCCAACGGCGCCAAGACCGTGAGTTTCTACGCGAACAAGTGGGCTACCGGCGATCTGGGCAATACGGTTGCGACCTTTGAGCCGGCCGACACCAACCGCTATTACTACTTCCAGAAACAGACCCCTATTTATACGGACAAGGACTGCACGCAGCCTGCAAAGAATTCGCTGGCAGATACCGGCACCTATTACTACAAGGATGAGTTTGAGGAGCAGGGCGAAAACGGCGAGGCCAAGCCCGCCTCTGCCGTCATCGAGTTTATCGGCGGCGACGCTGCGAAGTTTGACGGCGCTGTTGTTGCCGACAAGGACGGCAACCTTTCGTTTAGCGTGGGAACCGCGCGCCTGGCCTTTATCGACGAGCTCCACACCACCAAGAAGAGCGTGGGCGACAACAACACCGGCACCGCGACCGACGTACTCAATCCCAAGTGGAACAACATATCCGCCAAGGCGACCGCGACGCATGTCAACTCCTACCTGGGCAACAACGGCAAGATCAGCTTTGCGTATGACATGACGCCGGCAATGGTGAACACCAAGGCCAGCTTTGGTCTAACCAAGGTGCTCGAGGGTCGCGACCGGACGAATGCTGACGCGTTTGAGTTTGGCCTGACGTCCGAGAACGGCGCCCCGATGCCTACGACTACGACTGCGATCGTGCGCAAGGCCGACCTGGACGCCCAGGGCAAGGCTGCCATCGACTTCGGTACGATCGAATACACCGAACCTGGCACGTACGTCTACAAGGTCAGTGAAAAGCACGCCGGGACCACGATTGACGGCATCGCCTACAGCGGTAACGTCGCGGAGATCACCGTGACGGTGAAGCCCAATAAGAAGGGCGAACTGAGCGCTGACGTGAAGGTGACCTCGGGTGAGACCGAGTTCAAGAACGTCTACGCTGCGGATCCTGTTGAGTCCAGCGTTACCGACCAGATTACCGCGGCCAAGTCCCTGACCGGGCGCGACTTGGCGGAAGGCGAGTTCAGTTTTGAGCTGCTCGAGATCGCGGACAAGGAAGTTAAGCCTGTCGAGACTGTTACAAACGGCGCCGACGGCAAGGTGACGTTCAGCGCCATCAGGTACACCGAGATCGGCCAGCACACCTACATGCTGCGCGAGGTCAAGGGCGACGCTGGCGGCATCACCTATGACGATACGACCTACACCATCGTGACGACCATCAGCGATAACGGCAAGGGCCAGCTGGTTGCCACGCACGAGCTGAAGGACGCCAAGGACGTCAAGAGCATCGAGTTCAAGAACGTCTACACCACGAATGCTGCCGAGGTATCACTTGTGGGCAAGAAGAACCTGCAGGTCGCCGACGGCTTGACCCCGGCTGACATTGCCGGCAAGTTCACCTTTACCGTGACCGGTGAAGATGGTGCACCCATGCCCGCGAACGCGAGCGTGACCAATCATGCCAAGGGCAAGGTCGACTTTGGCAAGATCACCTTTACGCTCGACGACCTTAACAAGGCTCTGGGCGAGAAGCCCGAGAAGCGCGAGCACACCTTTACCTACACCGTGACCGAGTCCGGCGAGGTCGCTGGCGTGACCAACGACGCCAAGCTGTCGCGCGAGGTTTTCTTCACCGTGACTGATGACGGCAAGGGCAATCTGAAAGTATCACACAAGCCGGACGGCGATGTGGCATTTACGTTCACCAATACCTATAACGTGACGCCTGTCGAGACGAGCGTCACCGACCAGATTACCGCGAACAAGGTTCTGACCGGGCGTGAGCTTGCTGCCGGCGAGTTCTCCTTTGAGCTGGTCGAGGGCGACAAGGTCGTCGCCAAGGGCACTAACGCTGCCGACGGCACGATTGCCATGGACAAAACCATTTACGACAAACCCGGCGAGCACACCTACACGCTGCGCGAGGTCAACGGCGGAACCATCAGCAAGGGCATCACGTACGGCGACGCCAAGTACACCATCGAGACCACCATTACCGACAAGGGCGACGGCACCCTCAAGGCCGAGCATGTCCTGAAGGACGCCAAGACCGCAACCTTCAAGAACACCTACAGCGTGACCCCGACCGATGCAGACCTCGACTTTGACCTGAGCAAGGCCATCGACGGTCGCGAGTGGACGGATGGGGACGAGTTCAGCTTTACCATTACCGCCCCCGATGGCGCCCCGCTACCCGATCCTGCAACCGTAACCGTGAGCGAGTACGATGCGAAGGACGGCATAGCCGCCATCAAGTTCGGCAAGATTCGCTACACGGCCACCGGAACCTACAAGTACGAGATCCGCGAGAACGCGGGCAGCACGGTCGGCATGACGTATGACGCGCATGTCGCAACCGCCGAAGTGACCGTGACCGAGAACGGCGATGGCAGCCTGACCGCCAACGTCACCAAGAAGGAAAACGGACGCTTTGCCAACACGTACCGCACTGAGCTTAACTACACCGCGACCGGCGGTCTGTGGCTCAGCAAGTATCTGGACGGCCGCCCCATGACCGAGGGCCAGTTCACCTTTACCGTGACACCTGCTGACGACGCTTCGGCTCGCGCGCTCGGTCTGCTGCCCGGGGCCAACAGCTTCAAGTCCCCCGAAGCGGCAGAGGCAACGGTCGGACTGATCGACATTCTGGCTGGTCATGAGGTTAAATTTACGCAAGCTGACGCCGGCAAGACCTTCAAGTACACCGTGGCCGAAAAGAACGACGGCCAGCCCGGTTACACCTACGATGACGCCGTACGCACGGTGACGATCGCCATCGTCGACGACACCGCCGGTACGCTCACTGCTACGACGACCGTTTCCGGTGGTCCCGAGGGCACGCATGAGACGGTCCACAAGAGTGGCGAGAACAAGGTCGAGAAGGCCCTGGTGCCGTTCCACAACAGTTACAGCGCTACGACCAACACGCTTGGTGGCACCGCTGCTCAGGTCGTTGCCACCAAGACTCTGACCGGCCGCCCGATGGCCGACGGCGAGTTCTGGTTCGGCATCGCCTATCAGGGTGAGCTTGTGGCATACGAAAACCTCAAGCCCAATATCGGCGGGCACGTGAGCTTTGATACGCTGCACTACGACACCAAGATGCTTGCTAATCTTGAGGCTGCTGGGCTTGCTTATCGTACCGATAAGGACGGCAAGCTTGCCTGGACCATTAACTACACGGCCTACGAAGATTTATTCGGGCTGCCGAATGGCGTTTCCGCTACAACGTGGAGCTTTGGCTTTAAGGTTATCGTCGTCGACAACGGTGACGGTACCCTGACGGCGACGGTCGACTACGGCGGCGTCGAGCCCTTGTTCGAGAACGTCTACGGCGCCGACGCCGTGGATGCCGCGCTCACCGGTACTAAGAAGCTCCAGGTTGCCGAGGGCCTGACCCCGGCCGACATCACGGGTAAGTTCACCTTTACCGTGACCGCCGACGAGGCAGGTGCCCCGATGCCCGAGCGCACGACCGTAACCAACGACGCAGCCGGTAACGTGGACTTTGGCAAGATCCACTTTACGCTCGAGGACCTCAACCGCGCTCTGGGCGTGACGGACGATGCGACCGATAAGGCCGAGGTGGACGAAGCTGACGAGGCAGAGGCTGAAGAGGCCGACGCCGACGCTGATGCCAGCGCCGACGAGTCCAGCGACGAGTCCGAGCCCGCAGCACCCACCGCTCCGCGCTCGCACACCTTTACCTATACGGTGACCGAGTCCGGTAGCGCCCCTGGCGTGACTAACGATGCCAACGCCACGCGCAAGGTTTCCTACACCGTGACCGACGACGGCACTGGACATCTGAGCGTCGTGCACGAAGGCGACGACGGCGCGGCCTTCACGTTTACCAACACCTACGGCGTGGCGCCCACCGATTCTTCCGCGACCGATCAGGTCAAGACGGTTAAGCGTCTGACCGGACGCGACCTTTCAGCCGGCGAGTTCACGTTTGAGCTGCTCGAGGACGGCGTGGTTGTTGCAAGCGGCACCAACGACGTCAACGGCAACGTTACGCTGAGCCCGATCCACTACGAGGCACCCGGCACGCACACGTACACGCTGCGCGAGGCTTGCCCCAACGCGCTCGGCCTGTACAAGGGCGTCACCTATGACGGTACGACCTACACCGTCGTGACCACCGTCTCCGACAACGGCGATGGCACGCTGACCGTGACGCACAAGCTCGAGGGAACTACCGAGTCGGCTGGCTTTACCAACAAGTATCACGCCATGCCTACGCAGGTCTCCATCGGCGCCATCAAGGTGCTCGAGGGGCGCGAGCTCAAGAAGGACGAGTTTAGCTTTAAGCTCGTTGGCGAGGGTATCGAGTCCACCGTCACCAACGATGCCGACGGTAAGATCAGCTTCGATAAGTTCGAGTACAGCGAGCCCGGCACGCACGTCTACACCATCAGCGAGGTCAAGGGCGACGAGGCCGGTATGACCTATGACAAGTCCGTCTTTACCGCGACCGTCAACGTGGTCGACGACGGTGAGGGTAACCTCAAGGCGAGCGTTACCTATACTAAGGGCGACAAGAGCGTCGAGGGTATCGTGTTCAACAACGCGTACAAGAAGCCCGAGACGCCCGTGCCGATGCCCGATCCCGGCACGCCCAAGACCGTGACGAACATCGTCAAGACGGTCAAGGGTTTCCTGCCCACCACGGGTGACCAGCAGGCCGCCGCACTGTTCATGGCATTTGTTATCGCCATGGCCGGCGTCGGAGCCCTGGTCTGGGGTATCCGTAAGCGCTAGGCACGTCGACAGCGCCCGGGGCCAAAAGGCCCCGGGCGGCCGGTAGGGCTAAATCTCGACCTACTCCTACCCCCAGCCGCCACGGAGGCGTCTCCCTCCTCCGTGGCGGCGCTTTTGTGCGTTGGGGAGGAGGGCGCGCCACGAAACCGGCCTATCTACTACGTTTAGCCCCTTACCCCCAACCATGCCAAAAAACGCGAAAACAAAACCGCAGGTAGAACGCTTGCGGTTTTGTTCAAAACGAAGGTATGGTCAGGGGTATCGAGTCAAACGTAGTAGATGGGCCGATTTCGTGGCGAGCGGTTCCGGCTGATCCCTTGGGGGCGAAGGAAAACGGACCATTTTGGTCCCGCGAGGCTGGCGGAGGCACTCGTGCAGGGCCGCCCGAACAAAACTATGCCGGTTTACTACGATGAATCCGAGATTCCTGACCACACCCGCATTTTTGCAAATATCGCAAGTGTTCTACCTGCGGTTTTGTAAGTGCGCAATTTGCCGTGGTCGGAGATATGCGGTTCATCGTAGTAAACCGGCATAGTTTTGAAATGGCATCAAATTGGCGGCAGCCAGCGGCTAGCCTCGCAGATAGGCGATGGCGATTTGGGTGCGGTTGCGTAGCCCCATTTTGGCTAGGATTGAGCTGATGTGGTTGCGCACGGTGCCTTCGCCCATATAGGCGGTGGCAGCGATCTCCTTGTTGTCGAGGCCGTGGGCGATGAGCTCGGCGACTTCGAACTCGCGGTCGGTCAGGCCGGCAAAGGCTGCGGGCCGGTGGGTCGCACCGGCTTCAGCGTTCGCTCCATCAAAGTCGACATCCTCGATCGCCTTGCCCTCGAGCACGCGTTTGCCATCCATGACCTGTGCCAACGCCGGCGGAATGGCGGCGACATCGGTCTTGATCAGGTAGCCGCGGGCGCCCAGTTTAAGCGCCGACACAATGTACTCGTCATCCGAGAATGTCGTCAGAAACACCACGCGCGCCGTGGGGTCGCGCTCAAGGATTTCGCGTGCCGCCGAAGGGCCGTCGCGTCCCGGCATCTGAATGTCGAGCAGCGCGATGTCGGGCGCGTGCTCGCTGTAGAGCGCGACCGCCTCGTCGCCATTGGCGCCGGTGCCCACCACTTTGATCTGCGGCTGGGCGCCCAGGATAATTTTGAGCGAATCGACCACTAAGCGGTCGTCGTCGACAACGATGAGCCTCATCGGTCCTCATCTCCTTGCTGTTTGGGAACGGTGGCAAACACGCGCCAGCCGCCGGCGCTGGCACGCGGGCCGGCGGTGAAGGTGCCGCCAAGCGCCTCGATGCGCTCGCGCATGGAGGCGAGCCCCATGCCCTCCGCAGCGCCGCGGCCGCTTGCTTGGACCCCGCCCGCGCCATCGTCGGTAACGACAAGCTGGTAAAACGACGGATGTTCCATGCATCGTACGGTGACGGTCTGGGCGCAAGCGTGGCGCATGGTATTGGAGAGCGCCTCGCGCAGGACCGCTGCAAAGCAGTTGGCGACATTTGCGGGCGCATGCTCGGCCAAAACTTCAAGCTCAATCTGCGGGCCGCCGTCCGAGCGCGCGCCTTCAACAATGCGTTCGAGCTGCACGGAAAGGTCGACGGCGTTGTCGTTGAGCGCGTGGACGCTGGTGCGCACAAGCTGGTGCGCCTCGTCAACCGTGCGTTTAACGTCGGCGAAATCGGCGGCGACGCCAGGCTCGTCGGCGTGGACCACGCGTAGGGCTTCGGCCTGCAGCGAGGCGCGCGTGAGCTGGTGCCCGACGTTATCGTGGATCTCGCGCGCGATGCGGGCGCGTTCGGCGAGCGTCGCGAGCTCGACTTCGTAGTCCTGGCGGTCGGCAAGGTCGCGGTTGCGCGCTTCGAGCGCGAGGGCTCGTTCTTGCAGCTCGTCGCGGGTACGGCGCATGCGTTGTTGCTCGCGCTCCAGCTGGGCGGTACGTAGCGATAGCAAGGCGGCGGCAACCGAAAGGATGGCGGTCAGCAGGAGCGTTCGGGCGGTGAGCGCATCGGCACGAAGGTCTGCGACGAGCGCAAAGACAAAGGCGATGCCAATGCCCAGCACGACCCAGGCGTGCTCGCGGCGAACGCGTCGCGCGATGTCATAGAGAGCGAGAGGCGCAAACGGCACAAACGGCGGCACGACGACTGCCGCGATGATGTAAGCGCAGCTCGCGGTCTCGCTCGCGCGCCGGGTGCGTTCCCCCTGTGCGACCTCGGCCAGTGAGGTGGCAATAACGCCAAGGCAAAACGCCGCGACCAGGTGAGCGTCCACAGCAAGGCCCATGGCGGCCGCAATACAGCACGCCAGAACGATCGATTTGTCGAAAAGCCTGTTCATACGGGTATTGTACGCGAAGCCGCGCGTGGTGGAGGGACCGCCTGCGCAACCGTGACATTCCTCCCGCGCGGCAAATCGGGGGCGCCGGTTGGGCCACGCGGCCAAGCCCCGCACTCGTGACAAAGCTCACTGGTGCGCGCCGGCGGCTCCTGCGATGATGCAATCGTACCGGGCCACGACCAACAGAAGGGCCGCCTCATGACAGACATCGTCCACGTCGAAAACCTCGTCAAGCGCTATGACGATCTTATCGCGCTCGACCACTTTAACCTGAGCATCGCCCCCGGCGAGATCTTTGGCCTGCTGGGTCCCAACGGCTCGGGCAAGACCACGTCCATCAACTGTATCCTGCAGCTGCTTGCCTACGACAAAGGCACCATCGAGCTCTTTGGCGAGCCCATGACGCCCGCTCGCTACGACCTCAAGCGCCGCATCGGTGTGGTGCCGCAACAGGTGGCGGTGTTCGACGAGCTCACCGTGCGCGAGAACATCGACTATTTCTGCAGTCTCTACGTCAACGACCGCAAGCGCCGCCGCGCGCTGGTGGACGAGGCGATCGACTTTGTCGGCTTGGGCGACTTTACCAAGTTTCGCCCCGGCAAGCTCTCGGGCGGCCTGGCGCGTCGCCTCAACATCGCCTGCGGCATCGCGCACAAGCCCGAGCTCATCTTCTTTGACGAGCCCACGGTGGCGGTCGACCCGCAGAGTCGCAACGCCATCCTGGAGGGCATCTGCCGCCTGCGCGACGAGGGCGCCACGGTGGTGTATACCAGCCATTATATGGAGGAAGTCGAGCAGATCTGCAGCCGCATCATGATCATGGACGGCGGGCGCGTGCTGGCGCAGGGCACCAACGACGAACTCAAGCGCATGATTCAGATGGGCGAGAAGATCGTGATCGAGGTCGGCGAGGTGCCGAGCGCGGCGCTCGGTGCCGTCGCGAGCCTGCCGCATGTCCTGGACCTGTCGGCGACGGCGGGCCAGCTCACGTTTTCGTGCGAGGCGAGCCCGCATAACCTGACGGACATTCTCGATGCGCTGCGCTCGCATGACGTGGCGCTCGGCCGCATTTATTCCGAACCGCCGACCCTCAACGACGTGTTCCTCGAGATCACCGGCCGCGAGCTGCGCGACTAGGGGGCGGCCATGTTCAACACCATCATCACCACGCTCAAGACGCTGCTGCGTCGGCCGAGCACATGGGTCTGGGGCGCGGTCTTTCCCATCGCGCTTTCCACGATGTTCATGTTTATGTTTGCGAACCTCAGCTCCGACGGCACGGTCGACCCGGTGCCGGTGGCCGTTGTCGCCGATGAGGCCTGGGACGATTCGACTTTCAAGGACGTGGCGGCTTCGCTTGCTAAGGAAGGCGACGATCAGCTGCTCGAGATCCACGAGTGCGACGATGCAGCCGACGCGAACCGTGCTCTCAAGGCCGGCGAGGTCGCGGGCATCTATACGGTCGACGACGCGGGCACGCCCAAACTCACGTTGCTTTCGAGCTATGACAGCTCGCGTGCGACGTCGGTGCTCACCGACCGCAGCATTCTGGAGACGGTGGCAAGCTCGTATACACAAAATGCCGAGCTCATGCGCCAGATTGCCCAGGACCTGTCTCTTATACACATCTGACGCTGCCGACGATCTTACGCGTGTAGA
>URVF01000053.1 GCA_900551185.1 uncultured Collinsella sp.
CCTAGTCTCGTGGGCTCGGAGATGTGTATAAGAGACAGGGCGCCACGGCGCGCTCATATCAATGCGACGTGGCCGACCCCGCTGCCGTCAACGCGTGCGTGGAAGCGGTCCTCAACGACTTTGGCTCCATTTGGGCGCTCGTCAACAACGCTGGCATCACCCGCGATGGCCTGCTCATGCGCATGGGCGATGACGCCTTCAATCGCGTGCTCGATGTCAATCTTAAAGGAACGTTTAACACGACGCGCGCGCTCACCAAGACCTTTATGCGCCAGCGCGGCGGCTGCGTCGTCAACATGAGCTCGGTCGTGGGCCTGATGGGCAATGCCGGGCAAGCCAACTACGCTGCCTCCAAGGCGGGCGTGATCGGCCTGACCAAGGCGGTGGCGCGCGAGCTTGCGCCCCGCGGCGTACGAGTGAACGCGGTTGCCCCCGGGT
This sequence comes from uncultured Collinsella sp., assembly GCA_900551185.1. Taxonomy (GTDB): domain Bacteria; phylum Actinomycetota; class Coriobacteriia; order Coriobacteriales; family Coriobacteriaceae; genus Collinsella. The sequence continues at coordinate 439 of URVF01000053.1, forward strand.
TTGTCGAGACGGATATGACGGCAAAGCTCTCGGAGAAGGTGCGTACGGTAACCGAGGAGCAGATTCCCCTTAAGCGTATGGCGCGCCCCGAGGAGGTGGCCGGCGTAGTGCGCTTTCTGGCGAGTGATGCGGCTGCCTACATTACGGGTGAGGTCGTGCGCGTCGACGGCGGAATGGCGATGTAGAAACCAGGGCCGAAGAACGGCTTGGATGAGGAGACCATGATGGAACAGAGAGTTGCAATCACCGGTATCGGTGCCGTGTCGCCGCTCGGCAACACCGCGCTTGCCACCTGGGCGGCAATGTGTGCTGGCACGTGCGGCATCGGCCCGATTACGCACTTCGATACCGATGCGTTTGCCGTCAAGGTGGCGGCCGAGGTCAAGGGCTTTGACGGCAACGAGTACTTTGGCAAGCGTGACGCCAAGCATCTGGACCCCTGCGTTCAGTTTGCGATGGCGGCTTCGGACGAAGCCATGCACGATGCGGGCTTTGATGTCGAAGGCGCCATCGATCGCGAGCGCCTGGGCGTCTACGTGGGTTCAGGCGTGGGCGGCATGCAGACGCTCGTCGACAACGTCCATACGATTGCCGACCGTGGGCCCCGCCGCGCATCGCCCTATATGATCGCGATGATGATCCCCAACATGGCATCGGGCAATATCGCAATCCGCCACAAGGCAAAGGGCCCGACCCTGCCCGTGGTGACCGCGTGCGCAACCTCGGCCCATGCGGTGGGCGAGGCGTTCCGCGCCATAAAGCACGGCTATGCCGACGCGATCCTCGCGGGCGGCGCCGAGGCCGCAATTATCCCCGATGCCGTTGCGGGCTTTACGTCCTGCCGCGCATTGACCACCAACCCTGATCCCGCGACGGCTTGCCGCCCGTTCGATGCAGACCGCGATGGCTTTGTGATGGGCGAGGGCGCCTGCGTGCTCGTGCTCGAGAGCATGGAACATGCGCAGGCGCGCGGTGCGCACATTTATGCCGAGGTCGTGGGCTACGGCAACAGCGATGATGCCTATCACATCACGAGTCCTGATCCCGAGGCTGCCGGCATTGCCCGCGCGATATCGCTGGCGGTGACCGAGGGCGACGTCAAGCCTTCCGAGGGTCTCTACATCAATGCCCACGGCACATCTACCAAGCTCAACGATTCGTCCGAGACGGCGGGCATTAAGCGTGCGCTCGGCGAGGACGCGGCGCGCGCCGCGCACGTCTCGTCGACTAAGTCGATGACCGGCCACATGATCGGTGCCACGGGCGCCATCGAGGTCATGGCCTGCGCCATGGCGCTCGAGCAGGGCGTGGTGCCGCCGACCATTAACTACCACACGCCCGATCCCGCCTGCGATCTTGACTACACGCCCAATCGCGCGGTTCGCGCCGACCTTACCTGGGCGCTTTCGACCAACCTGGGCTTTGGCGGACACAACGCCGCCATCGCGCTGCGTAGATATACGAGGAGCTAGAGCATGGATTCCAAAAGACTTGCCGAGATAGCCGATGTTATGGAGGACCGCGGCCTCACGCGCGTGCGCGTTGAGGAGCCCGATGGCACCGCGGTCGAACTCGAGCGCGCGAGCGCCGCACAGCCGGTTGCCGTGCCCATGCCCATGCCGAGCGCTATGGCCGCTCCAGTTGCAGCTCCCACAGTCGCGCCTGCCGCACCGGAGCCCGCCGCGCAGACACCTGCCGCCGCACCGGAGCCCAAGGGCACCGAGGTGACCGCTCCCATGGTCGGCGTTTTCTATGCTGCCCCGGCGCCGGGCGACGAACCGTTTGTGCATGTGGGCTCCAAGGTCAAGGCTGGCGAGACCCTTTGCATCATCGAGGCCATGAAGGTTCTCAACGAGGTGACGGCAGAGGCGGATGGCGAGGTGCTCGAGATCTGCGTGGCCGACGGCGACCTCGTGGAGTTTGGCAGCTGCCTCATGAGGATCGGATAGGTGATATCCATGAACAAAGAAGAGCTCAAGAAGCTGTTACCGCATCGCGAGCCGATGCTTTTGCTCGACGAAGCCGAGCTGGTGGGCGACGAGGCCCACGGCAAGATCACGATTACGGGCGACGAATACTTTTTGCAGGGGCATTTTCCGGGAAACCCGGTGGTCCCCGGCGTGATCCAGTGCGAGATGCTCGCCCAAAACTGCTGCGTGCTGCTGATGGGCGATGGGGAGGCGCGCGGCGCGACGCCGTTCTACACGAGTCTGGACAAGGTGCGCTTTAAGCGTCCGGTGCGCCCGGGCGACACGGTGGATCTGGTGTGCACCATCACGCGTGCGCGCGGGCCGTTCCGCTTTGCGACGGGTACTGCGAGCGTCAACGGTGAGGTTTGCTGCCGCGCCGATATGTCTTTTGCACTCATGCACGAAAGATAAGGAAGGCTTCATGTTCGACAAAGTGCTCATCGCCAACCGCGGCGAAGTCGCGGTCCGTGTTATTCGCGCGTGCCGCGATATGGGCATCAAAACCGTCGCCGTCTATTCCACGGCCGATGCGGACGCGCTGCACGTGCAACTTGCCGACGAGGCGTATTGCATCGGCGGCCCGCGTCTTGCCGAGAGCTACCTCAACGACGATGCCGTGCTCACCTGTGCCGTAAAGTCGGGCGCAAAGGCGATCCATCCTGGGTACGGCTTCTTTTCCGAGAAGGCGAGCTTTGTACGCGACTGCGACAAGTATGGCCTGGCTTTTGTCGGTCCTTCGGCCGAGGTGATCGACAGCATGGGCGACAAGGACGCCGCACGCCGAACGGCTGCCGCGGCGGGCGTGCCCATCGTGCCGGGCTGCGATTTGCTCAAAAGTCCCGAGGAGGCGACGGCCGAGGCCGAGCGCATTGGCTGTCCCGTGCTCATTAAGGCGCGCGCGGGCGGTGGCGGTCGCGGCATTCGCAAGGTCGAGCGCGTGGAAGATGCGGCAAAGGCCTTTATTGAAGCACGCGCCGAGGGCGAGGCCGTTTTTGGCGACGGCGAGTGCTACATGGAGAAGTTCGTCGCGCCGGCGCATCACGTTGAGGTGCAGATTATGGCCGATAAGCAGGGCCATGTGTTTTCGCTCGGCGAGCGCGAGTGCTCGGTGCAGCGGCGCAACCAAAAGCTAATCGAGGAGAGCCCCGCGCCGTGCCTCGACGGACACGACGACATTCGTGCTCGCATGCACAAGGCAGCGCGTGACCTGGCTCGTGCCGTCGGCTACGAAGGAGCCGGTACCATCGAGTTCCTGTATTCGGACGACGGCAATTTCTACTTTATGGAAATGAACACGCGCTTGCAGGTGGAGCATCCGGTTACGGAGTTTGTGACCGATACCGACTTGGTCAAGTGGCAGCTGCGCGTGGCAGCCGGCCAGCCTCTGCCCTTTGAGCAGGAGGACATGCCGGTCCGCAACCACGCCATGGAGTGCCGCATCAATGCCGAAACGCCGGACTTTCTGCCGTCCTGCGGAACGGTCACCGCGTTGCGTGTGCCGGGCGGTCCGCGCGTACGCTGGGATTCCGCCATGTTTACCGGTGCGAACGTTCCGCCGTACTACGACTCTATGCTCGGCAAGCTCATCGTGTGTGCGCCCACGCGTGACGGCGCTATTCGTAAGATGCGCTCGGCCCTGGGCGAGCTCGTGATTGAGGGCGTGAGCGAAAACAGCGAGCTTCAGCTCGACGTGCTGGCAAACGACGAGTTCTTGTCGGGCATGTACCACACCGATCTGATGGGGCATCTCTATGCTGATGAATAGAAAAGCGAAGACGGTCAATGTCCTTGAGGGGCCGATAACCGAGTCGTGCGCCGAGTTTCCCGCACGCCACGTGTTTATCAAGTGCCCGGAGTGCCGCCGTGTGATCGATGAGGCACGCCTGCACGACAACCTCGAGGTCTGTCCTCGTTGCGGCAAACACTTTCGCGTGAGCGGTCGCGCGCGCATGCGCATGACGGTCGACGAGGGCACGTTTGAGGAATGGGATGCCAATCTGGCGTCGGAGGACTTCCTCTCGTTTCCCGGCTATGCCGACAAGCTCAAGAGCGTGTGCGAGCGTTCGGGCGAGCGCGACGCCGTTGTGTGCGGCAGGGGCAAAATCTGCGGTTGCGATGCCGCGCTCTTCTTTATGGACGCCAACTTTATGATGGGCTCGATGGGTTCCGTGGTGGGCGAGAAGATCTGTCGCACATTTGAGCGAGCGACCGAGCTTGGATTGCCAGTTGTCGGCTTTACCGTTTCGGGCGGTGCACGCATGCAAGAGGGCGTGACCTCGCTTATGCAGATGGCCAAGATTTCTGCGGCGGTTAGGCGCCACAGCGAGGCGGGCGGCCTGTATATCACGGTGCTCACCGACCCCACGACCGGAGGCGTAACCGCGAGCTTTGCCATGGAGGGCGACATTATCCTGGCCGAGCCCGATGCCCTGACGGCATTTGCCGGCCCGCGCGTGATCGAGCAGAACATGCACAAGCGCCTGCCCAAGGGATTCCAGCGCTCCGAGTTTTTGCTGGAGCACGGCTTTTGCGATGCCGTTGTTCCGCGTGGCGAGATTGCGCTCACGGTAGGCGAGCTGCTGGCGCTACACGAAGGGCACGCGCCCGGCCTGGGGGCACCGCACGAGATTGTGCATACGGGTCGCCGCGGCAAAAAGCTGGGACACTTGTTCAAGCGCTCGACCGCACCAAAAACCGCGCTCGAGATTGTCAAGCAGACCCGCTCGGCAGATCGCGCCACGGCGGGCGAGATGATCTCGCTGGGCCTGGATGGGTTTGTGGAGCTGCACGGCGACCGTTACTTTGGCGACGACGCCGCTGTGGTGGCTGGCATTGGCTGGAAAGACGGACGCCCCGTAACGGTCATCGCCATCGAGCGCGGCACCACGACCAAAGAGCGTATGCGCCGCAACTTTGGCATGGCACATCCCGAGGGCTACCGCAAAGCGCGTCGCCTTATGCGCCAGGCCGAAAAGTTTGGTCGACCGGTTCTGTGCCTGGTCGATACTTCGGGCGCGTTTTGCGGCATCGGTGCCGAGGAGCGTGGCCAGGGCGAGGCGATTGCCCAGAATCTCATGGAGATGAGCGGCCTTAAGACGCCGATTGTCTCGGTGGTGACAGGCGAGGGCGGCTCTGGTGGCGCGCTGGCGCTGTCCGTGGCCGACCGCATCCTGATGCTCTCGAGCTCGGCCTATTCGGTCGTGAGCCCCGAGGCCTGTGCGTCGATCCTGTGGAAGGATACCGAGCGCGCGAATGAGGCCGCCGAGGCGCTTAAGCTCACGGCCCCCGATCTGTTGGCGCTCGGCATCATCGACGACGTTGTCGACGATAGGGGCCTGTCGCATGAGGAGATCGCCGGCGCCGTCATGTCCTCGGCATTTGCTGCCTTCGATACGCTTGGGCGGCTCGACGACGCGACCCTCACAAACCTCCGCTACGAAAAGTACCGCGCAATCGGTCAGTATCGCACGATGTGACAAAGGGACAGTCCGCATGTCGCATTGGGAAAGGGTTCCTGTGTCACAAGTTTCTAACACCTCGTTTACAACGACGGTTTCATCAAACGCCATGGCCGTGGTGGACTATCTGTCCAAAAGCATGATGTCGGCGTTGCCGTATATTGTCTGCGCGGCGTTGTTCCGCACCGTCGCCGTCATTATGGGCGAAGGCATGCTGGGCCTGTGGTCTGCCGATTCCGAAATCTATCGCCTGTTCTACAGTTGGCTCTATAACGCCGGTTACTACTTTTTGCCCATTTATCTTGGTTGGGCGGCCGCCCGCCAGCTCGGTTGCTCGGAGCAGCTGGGCATGATGCTGGGCGGCGTATTGATTGCGCCCGATCTGCTTAAGCTCGTCGATGCCGCATCGACGACGGGGGCATCGATGACTTCCGTGTATGGCCTGCTTCCCGCGCCGGTCAACGATTACACGACGACTGTTATTCCGGTTCTCATCTCGGTACCCGTGCTTTGGCAAGTGGAGTGTTTCTTTCAGCGCGTTATCCCTAAGGCCGTGGCGTTTTCGTTTGTTCCGTTTGCGACCATGCTTGTCATGGTTCCGGTTTCGCTGTGTATCACGGCGCCGGCGGGCAGCTATCTGGGCATGCTGTTGGGCCAGCTTATGTTTATGCTTGGCAATTCCGGTGGCATCGTGTCGCTGCTCACGCTCATGGGGCTTGCCGCGGGCTGGGAGTTCCTTAAGATCGCGGGTGTCAGCAATGTTGTCCTATCGCTCGCCTATGCGCAGTTTATGAGTGTGGGGACGGATTCGTGCATTCTGATCGCTGCGACGATGGCAACGTTCGCCGTTTGGGGCATGCCCTTTGGCGCGTCGCTCCGCGTTGCGGATAAGGACGAGAAGGCGCTCATGCTGGGCTATTCGATCTCGGGTGTTCTTGGCGGCGTAAGCGAGCCGGCGCTGTACGGTTGCGGCTTTAAATATGGCAGGTGCCTGACGTGCATGGCCATTGGCGGCGCCGTCGGAGGCCTTGTTGCGGCCGTGGGCCACGCTACGGCCTATACCATCGGCATGACGAATGTCCTCATGGTCATTGGCTTTGCCACGGGCGGCATTTCGAACCTACTGTGGTGCTGCGTTGCCGGTGGCACGGCATTTGCGGTGTCTGCGGCGCTGAGCTACTGCTTTGGCGTGGTGCCGGCGAAGGGACAGGCGACGGGGAACGGAGCCGATTCGCCCGAAACGGTGGCGAGCGCTGCTGAAGTAAGCGCATAAACCTGTGCGACAAAAGGACGATTCCTTTGTCACATTCCAAGGCCGTGGCCCGTGTGGGCTGCGGCCTTTTTGTATCTTGAGGACAAAGTGGCTACACTACAATCCGTTTGAGCAATAGATATATAGGTAGTACCGTGGGGGCGGATGCAGATGGTCGAGTGGATAGTTAAGCGCGCGCAGGGCGATCGTGCGCGTGTGGGCACGTTAGCGGGCATGGTGTGTATTGTCGCCAATGTTGCGCTTTGTGCTGCGAAGGGCGCAATTGGCGTGCTGTCGGGATCGGTTTCGATTGTGGCGGATGCCATGAACAACCTGTCCGATGCCAGCTCGAATATCGTGAGCGTGCTGGGCTTTAAGCTGGCGAGCAAGCCGGCCGACCCCGAGCATCCTTACGGCCACGGTCGCTACGAGTATCTCTCGGGATTGGTCGTGGCGGCGCTCGTGCTGCTGATTGGCGTTGAGCTGGTGAAGTCCTCGGTTGAGCGCGTCATCCACCCCGAACCTGTCGAGTTCTCGCTTGCCCTGGTGGCAGTTCTCGTGCTTTCGATGGTCGTAAAGCTCTGGATGGCGGCCCTCAACCAAAAGCTCGGCGATCGCATTGAGTCCGAGACGCTGCATGCGACCGCGCAGGATTCCAAGAACGATGTCCTTGCCACGGGCGCCGTGCTGGCGTGCGCAATTGTTTCGCAGGCGACGCACATCAATCTTGACGCGTGGGTCGGCCTTGCCGTTGGCGCCTATATTGGCTGGAGCGGCTTTGAGCTTATCCAAGATACGGTGAGCCCGCTTTTGGGCCAGACGCCCGATCCTAAGCTGGTCAAGCACATTCGAGACAAGATCATGAGCTATCCCGGCGTTTTGGGCGTTCACGATCTGATGGTTCACGACTATGGCCCGGGCAGGAAGTTCGCAAGCGCTCACGCCGAGATGGCGGCCGAAGCCAGCCCGATGGAAAGTCACGACACGCTCGATAACATCGAGCAGGCGTTTAGGAACGAAGACGGCATGATTGTCACGCTCCATTACGACCCCATCGTGACCGACGACCCCAAGGTGGCGAGCATGCGTTTACGCATTAACGCCATGGCTCAACAGATCGATAGCCGCCTTTCAATTCACGATCTGCGCTGTGTGCCGGGTCCTACGCACACCAACGTGATCTTTGACTGCGTGCGTCCCTCGGATCTGCAGATGAGTGCCGAAGACTTAAAGCACGAGCTGGCACAACGGGTCGAGTCGGAATACCCCAAGTCGATTGCCAAGATTACGATCGACGAAGACTACGTAGGCCATACCCACGAGTAGGGCTGCGCCGGTAAAGCAAGTTATACAGAAGGGGAGAGCATGAAGCGTCTATATCTACTTCGTCATGGCCAGACGGAATTCAACGTCAAAAAGCTCGTCCAAGGTCGCTGCGACTCACCGCTCACCGACTTAGGCCGTCAGCAAGCCGGGATGGCAGCCGCATGGCTCAAGGCCCACGGCGTCGTCCCCGACAAAGTTGTCTCATCACCCTTAGGCCGAGCCATGGACACAGCAAGCCTCGTCGCATGCGAGCTCCTCGGCCCGGACGCAGCAGTCGAGTCCTGCGAAGGCATCATCGAGCGCTGCTACGGCACCTTCGAAGAAGGCCCCCACGACGCCCTGCCCACCGACGTCTGGGATTCGGGCGAGGACCTGGTCCCCTTCGGAGGAGAAGGAAGCCGCGCACTGCAAGAGCGCATGGTAGACACCCTCACCAATCTCATGGGCGCCGATGGCATCGAAACCCTCCTAGCAGTAAGCCACGGCAGCGCCAGCCGTCAATTCATCAAGGCTGCAGCCCCAGAGGGCTTCGAGTTCCCAACAAAACTCCCCAACTGCGCCATCATGATCTTCGATTTTGACGAGGAAGATTTGCAAGGAGAGAGTGACAGGCCCCAATGCAAGTTCACTCTCCAGCAAATAGTGGACCCCCAACAAAGTCATTAGCCTGAACGAGCAGAGTTAAGCAGACATCAACGTGTCGTCTCCCGAGCTTGGCAGAGGGGCAGCGAAATATATTAAGTTTGTCGCGAGTTCCGCACGCAAAGGAAAGCACTTAATGTGCTTTCCGTCTTGCGCAGGACTGTAGAGCAG
>URVF01000054.1 GCA_900551185.1 uncultured Collinsella sp.
GTCTCGTGGGCTCGGAGATGTGTATAAGAGACAGTCTACTACCTGCTCAACCTTATGCAGCGTGCCCGCCAGGCCATTATCGAGGGCCGTTACGGTGCGTTCGTGAGCGACTGGATGAACAGTCCTGCGGCGGTGGACTACTAAGAGCGGCGCGGGCGCTTGCGGAGCGTGGGCAACGGCAAGGGGCGAGCGCTGGCCGGTCATCACGTTTGCTAACACCGTCTGCGCGACCGCTGACCGATGCCTTGCAAGTGCTTGATGCATCGTGGGTACCATACCGAATAGTTGATGTTCGGGCGGGTGTTTGGCGCATGGCGTCGACCCCGCCCGTTTTCTTTTTCTCGATAGGAGTACCCATGATTAAGAACGAGAATGTTGAGGGCGAGCCTGCCTACGACGAGACGTACCGCCGCGGTCCCGTGGTCATGCGCGGCCCCATGATTCCTAAAGACAACACCTATGCCAACCTGCTGGCGCCCGAGGAGTCGACCGACTGGCTGCATGCTGATCCGTGGCGTGTGCTGCGCATTCAGGCAGAGTTTGTCGATGGCTTTGGCGCGCTTGCCGAGCTTGGCCCTGCGGTGACCATCTTCGGCAGCGCCCGCACGCCCAAGACCGATCCGCTCTACAAGGCGGCGCGCACGGTCGGTCGCAAGATTGCCCAACGCGGCGTGGCGGTTATCACCGGTGGCGGCCCCGGCATCATGGAGGCGGCCAACAGGGGAGCGGCGAGCGTCAACGGCAAGTCAGTTGGTTTGGGCATTGAGCTGCCGCACGAGCAGGGGCTCAACAAATATGTGAACCTCGGTATGGACTTCCGTTACTTCTTTGTGCGCAAGACCATGTTCGTCAAATACAGCTCGGGTGCCATCGTGTTTCCCGGTGGTTTTGGCACGCTCGACGAGATGTTCGAGGTGCTCACGCTGGTGCAGACGCACAAGGTTAAGCGCATGCCGCTTGTGCTGGTGGGCACCGAGTACTGGCAGGGCCTATTCGACTGGCTTAACGGTCCGGTGATGGACACCGGTATGATCAGCCCGCTCGATCCGGAGCTCGTACACATCACCGACGACCTCAACGAAGCCGTCGACATTGCCCTGAGCGGGTTGATGTAGGGCAATCGTGCCCCACCGCGATATGAATATGTATAGCAATCTGATGCTATCTAACGTCAGTTTGCCATTTATATTGGGTATACTGATGCAAAAGACGAGGGCGAGGAGGTCGCGTATGTCTACTGCAACGGTTAAGCCTACGACGGTTCGCATCGAAGAGGGGCTCAAGGAGCAGGCGACTGAGTTCTTGGATTCGGTCGGCCTCAGCCTCAATTCCTATCTCAATCTTGCCGTTCGGCAGCTTGTAAATCAGCGAAAGATTCCTTTTGAGATTGTAGGAAGGGCGGAAGTGCCCAACGAGGCGACGAGGCGTGCCATGGTAATCGCCGAGGCTCATGAGTTGGGGATTTTGCCGGACGATAGCCCGTCATTCAACAACGCCGATGAGCTTATGTCATTCCTCGATGAGGGCTAAGCGATGTTTGAGATTAAGGTCGAGGCTCAGTTTAAGGCCGACTACAAGCGAACGATGCAGAGTCATCCGCAGCTAAAAACCGAGTTTAAGGCGGCAGTTGCCGAGCTTGCGGCACATGGTTCGCTTCCGGCGGAGTACGGTGCCCACGAGCTCTCCAACCCGGGCGGCAACTACAACGGGCACATCGACTTCCATCTATCCGGCGGCCTGATCGACGTGGTCGTTCTCTACCTGCCGCATAAAACTAATCCGGTGATTCGACTGGTCAGAATGGGTTCGCATCAAGAACTGTTCCAGGGCCCACTGAGCTAGCCACTCGCTTTTAACTTGCGGTGGAATAGGGATTGATTGGCGGCTGATACGCCAAAAAACAGTCCCTATTCCACCGCAAGTGGTGGGGATGTCCTGCCTGTTGACGTGGCATCTGGCTTTCCCTTGTGGTTGATTTCGTCTAAGAGCTCCGCTGCGATCTCGCTGTTTTTGAACCTGATGCTGCAGTCTTCTTTCTTGGGGAAAGCTAGTAGCGGGATCGTTCCGTACCAGATTGTTTCTTCGTCAATTATCGCTGCACACAAACGTCCTTCTGCTCTAATGGCATGCTCGACGTTCATTTCTGCCAAAGTCTCGCTTGCATCTTCGCGCGGAGTCGAGGCAATGAAAAACTCAAGAGCAATCCCTCGGGCGGTGGCACCTTTGATTGCATCGCCGAGCTTTGCGAGGCAGGCGGCGGATGCGTAGGGCGCGGCAATGAAGATGCTCTTGGCGGCGCCAACGATGTCTTCAACCAGAGTCTCTACGGCATTGGCCGGTTCTATGAGAATGTTTTGATCGGACTGCTCGCTGCCACCGGTCACGTAGACTTCGTACCCGAGCTTGGCGTAGGTCTTGAGTCTCTTCTGGTACATGCGGGCGAGCATGGGTATAGATAAATCAACGTAGTCGAATATCTCAACCCGTCGCTTGCCCTCGTGGCTTCTATGGAGCCTGCCCGCCTGCTGCGTGATGCTGCCGTCCCACGATATTGGCGTGGCAATGAGTAGAGTGTCAAGGTAGGACAGATCGAAGCCCTCGCCCAAAAGGCTTTCGGTGGCGACGATGATTCGATGTTCATGCTCGAAGCGGGGAAGACTGCTCAGTATCGTTTTTCTTTCTTTGGCGTCGATTTCCCCGGTCAGGAGAACGGGTTCGTGTCCTTGGTTTTTGAGCATCCCGAACAGCTCCTCGGCATGCTTTTTCCTTTTAGTCAGCACGAGCGGATGCCGGCCGTTTGACGCAGCTTCAATAGCGTCGTTGACAATCAATTCGTTTCTAGCTGCATGCGTGCACAGCAGGTCGAGAATCTGATTGAAGTTTGCACCTGGCTCGTAGGCGGGTAGTCGAATTCCAGTAAAACGAGGCCGTACGATGCGCTGGATGCCCTGCTGAATCGCTTGCGCTTTTGGATCGATAACATAACGGAGCGGGCCGCAGAGCATGGAGAGCGCCCGCGTAAGGCCGTCGGATCGTTCGGGCGTCGCAGAAAGGCCGTATACGTATTTGGCCGGGGCGGACTTGAGAATAAGCTCGAGCTGTGGTGCGGCGGCATGGTGGCATTCGTCGCAGATAATGAGGCCGTAATTACGAACAAGGCCCTTAACTATCGGCTCTCCAGTTTGGCGGTCTTTGCCAGATAACGACTGGAACGAAGCGATGTCGACGAGGCCGCTTACGGCCATTTTGCCTCCTCCTATTTGTCCGATGACCGGAGGCTGCCTTTTGCTGATTCGTCCTTTTGGGGTTCGGACGGGCTCCCTGTTGTCCGTAATGTCGATAAATCGCTCGAGCTGGGATTTCCATTGGGTTATGAGTGCGGTTTTGGGAACGATGACGAGCGTTGGAAGACCAATGGATGCAATAAGATAAGCTCCGATGACTGTTTTACCGAAGCCTGTCGGCGCGGACATGATTCCGTCTTCGTATATGAGCATCTGATCAGCGGCGATTTGCTGCTCAGGGCGAAGGACTCCTTTAAATGCCATAACAATCGGATTACCCGATTTGCGCTCGTCTGAATAGTGGGCGGTAACGCCGGTCTCTTGAACTAGCTGCTCAAGTTGAGTTTTGCAGCCCCGGGGAATTGCAACATGACCATCTCTCAGTTCGCTAAGGTCTATGAGTCGCGGTTTGCCGAATACTGATTGATGCATGGACTGCGCGCGATAGAATGCCGGATTGGCAAATGTCGCAAGTCCGCGGATTTCCATTTGAGCTGCTGGACTCAGAGACTTCTCGGGGATGTACAGCATATCGGCTTGAATAACGGGCAGCGATGAGGGAAAGTCCCGCGATGTGAGTGGTAGTCGCTTTCGTGGTCTTTGGGCATACCGTTTGCCCTTGTTTGCCACCGTAGTTGTTGCTGGTCCGTGCGGGTTGTTTCCAGGGGCCTCAATCAGATCTTGCACCGTCGAGCGCGGAATCAGCTGGACTTGTGATAGATAGAGCCATTGGTCGGGAAAGGGCTTGAATTGTTCGTCTACAAATACACTGTTTCCTTCACGTTGCGCCTTGCCTTGAAAGGGGAGTGCGATGAGGTTTCCGAAGCCTCCATCGGGAATAGTGGCCTGAGCGGGTAGCATTCGATCAAAGGCCTCGAACGTGATTGTCTTTTTATGCGCCGCAGCTTCGGTTATGAGGCAACTTCCAAACTCTCGGGCAGCCTTTGCGCTGATTGGCTCGAGGAAGAAAAACCAGATGTGGGCGCCGTTGCCGGACCTTGAGCGCTCAACAGCGGCGTTAATGCCCCGTCGTATTGCAACAAGCCGTACGGCATTTGTTGCCTCTTTCCAGTCCGCTTTGTCAAAATCGATGACGAGAACTTTCGTGTTGCAGTTCCTATCGAGAACATATTGCCCGAGGACATCGCGGAACCGGTCATCGTTGCCTTTAAAGTGAGCAATGATTGCGGCATCGCTTAATTCCGGGAAGACGCGATTGCTGCATTCTACGCATTTAACTCTTTGATGGGCTGCTTTGGGGCAAATTCCTGGCTCCCACTCATTAGCACAAGCAGGCGTATAGCCAATGCCCCCGTCCTTTCTGCGATATCCATGAGCGTAAACATCTTTGCGCCCGGTAAAGAGACTGCGAAAGAGCTCGAGTTTATCGCGTGCTGGGCTCGCGCTGGTGACGATGCCCTCGATTTGCGCTCGTTCATCGAACAAAGCGCCAGCTTCTTCCCACTCTTCTAGCGTTGCGTAGCGTACGTCTGAACCGTTGTTGCAAATGACGATTTGTCGGTGTTGGTCCGATATATGTGTGATCGTCTGATCGTATTTAAATTGTGCGGTCCCAAAGAGGGCGTATTGATGCATGGCGTTGCCCATTTGAATGCCGTCCTTGTATTGGAGTTGTTGAGACGAGGGTACGGCATTACGGCTTTTTGGGATATGTAATTTCAATTCAAGTTTGCTAATGGCAAGGGATTATTCTGCGAGCGGCTTTCGGTCGATGCCAAGGCGCGCGACGGTCCTTGATAATCAGGGTTTGCGGTCATATGGGTAGCCGGAGGCGTAAAGAGCGGACCTCATTCAGACCCGGTGGGCAAAAAATGGAAAATATGAGTACTGTTGCTCCGTTAGTCTCATATCATTTGAGAAGTATCTAAGACCAATTGACTGAGTTTTAGTATATTCACCCCCCTAAACACGACGATTCGGGGCTTTATGGAGCTTGAAATCGGTGGAAGCGGGCAATTTCAGCGAAATTTTGCTGTTACTAAATTTATGACAGTACTCATATTTGCCATTTTTTGCCCACCGGGTACCGCTAGGGGCTAGTCGAAGCTCCCCCAAACAGCTGGGAATGCGCCGATCGTCAGCATATCTTGTATATGGATGGCTCAGCAAAAGAAGTTGCGGTGGAATAGGGATTGATTTGCGGTTGATAAGCCAAAAACAGTCCCTATTTCACCGCAACTGATGTGGACGTCCCTAGCGAGTTGGCTGGTAGCGGGGGCAGTAGCTGATGGCGATGGCGTCGACGCCTACGTGGGTTGCGATGGTGCAGCCGATGGGGCCGGTGCCGGCGTCTACGTAGTCCTGGCCTGCGAGCGCTTGGTTGACGAGCTCCTGCTCCTCAGCGGCACCGGTTGTGAGCACGCGTACGCTTGAACCCGGGTGTTCTGCCAAAAATGCGAGGCAATCGGCCATGGTGTTGGCGACGATGCGCTTGGCGCCGCGGCCCTTCTTGATGGCCTTGATCTCGCCCGATTTCCACTCCGGCGAAACGGCCAGGCGAATGTTGAGCATCTGCGTCAGCTGGCCAGCGAGCTTGGGCGCGCGGCCGTTCTTGACCAGGTTCTCGAGCGTGCGCGGAATCAGCAGCAGATGGGCGTCGGGCAGCGTCGCGCGGATCTGAGCCTCGGTCTCGTCTAGGCTGCGGCCGTCCTCGCGCATGGCGAGCGCGTACTCTACCAGCAGACCCTCGGCGCCCGAGCCGGTGCGCGAATCGATGCAGCGCACGTCGAGCTCGTGGGTATCGGTCACCTGGCACGCGTTGGCGTAGCAGGCAGACCACTCGCTGCATAGCGAGATAAAGATGGCGCTATCGTGGCCGTCGGCGAGCACGCGGTCAAAGAGTGCCTTGAATTCACCGGCACTCGGCTGCGAGGTGTGCGGTAGCTGCTCGGAGCCTGCCATGCGGGCGACGTATTCCTCGGCGGTGATTTGCACCTGGTCGAGCAGATCCTCGCCCTCGATAATCACATGCAGTGGAATCACGTAAATGCCGAGCTCTTGGGCACGGGCGGGGGAGATGTCCGACGTGGAGTCGGTTATGATGGCAAAAGACATAATTGCACCTTTCGTTGGGGCGTTTGCGCGCCGCCTTCTGAGAGCAAAGTGCGACAAGTATAGTAGAGTCATTCCACATTGCTAGGTTCAATTGTTGAATAGTCAACAGTTTGAAGTGTCGGTGTGGAAATCATCAACTGGGGAAGAGGGATGCCGATGGAGGCACTGGAGATATGCAAGCGGCCGGTCGTGCTGTTTGATTTCGATGGCACGGTGGCCGATACAGGCCGGGCGGTGATGACCTCGACGCGCAAGACGCTTGCTGCGCGCGGGTTTTCGGAAGCGCAGATGGGTGACCTGCGCCGTATGATCGGGCCTCCCCTGTGGAAGAGCTTCCACGACTTTTATGGCTTCTCGCGCGAGGAATCGCTTGTGGTGGCCGACGAGTACCGTGCCTTTTTCGATGAGCTGGGGCCGGATGAGTACCCCGTGTTCGACGGGATCCCCGAGCTGCTGGATGGGTTGGTCGCCCAAGGCAAGCGTATGGCCGTCGCGACGTCGCGCATGGAAACGAAGTGCATCGATATGGTGCATGAGCTGGGGCTTTGCCAGTTTGAGGCCGTGGTTGGCATGAATCCGCCGCAGGGGCGCGAGACCAAGGCGGATTCGGTCCGCGATGCGCTGGCGGCCCTGGGCGCGACGGCCGACGGTGCCGTGATGATCGGCGACCGCTTTAACGATGTGGAGGGCGCGCACGCGATGGGCGTGCCGTGTATCGGCATCTATTCGGGCGCGGCGGCACCGGGGGAGCACGAGGCCGCGGGCGCCGATGCGGTGGTGCACTCGGTGGCCGAGCTTGCTAAACTTTTCGCTATCTAATGACGTAATGTGAGGGGCGGGCGTACCCGTCGCTCATTGGTAAGGAGGTCGTCCATGAATCAGGTGGAGCAGAGCGTCGCTGAGTATGTCGACGAGGTCTGGGAGGACGTTGTCGCCGATATCGAGCAGCTGGTGGGCTATCCGTCCGTGGCCGTTGCTACCGATGCGGAGCCCGGTGCGCCGTTTGGCCGCCCGGTCCGTGATGCGCTTGATTGCGCGCTCGGTATCGCGCAAAAGCTCGGCTACCAGACGAGCGATGACGAGGGCTTTGTGGGCATTGCCGATATTCCGGGCCGCGGCGACAAGCAGCTCGCGACCATCTGCCACGTGGACGTGGTTCCCGCCGGCCCCGGTTGGAATACCGACCCGTTTGCGATGGAGCGTCGCGAGGGCTGGCTGCTCGGTCGCGGCGTTATCGACGACAAGGGTCCGGCGGTACTGTCGCTCTACGCCGGCGCCTATCTGCTCAAGCACGGCATCACCCCGCGCTATACCTTCCGCGCGCTGCTGGGATGCGATGAGGAAGTGGGCATGTCCGACGTTCACCATTATCTGGAGAACTATGCAGACCCCGACTTTCTGTTTACACCCGATGCCGAGTTCCCGGTCTGCAATGCCGAGAAGGGCCAGTTTGGGGCGACGTTTGTGAGCTCCAAGATCGACGGCGGACGCATTGTGTCCTGGAGCGGTGCCGAGGCGAGCAACGCCATTCCGTCGCAGTCTATCTGCGAGCTCGCGATTGCCGCCGATGAGCTGCCGGCGCCGGTCGAGAACGCCGACCGCCTAGAGATTACGGCGCTCGATAACGGACATGCGCAGATTTTCGCTCACGGCATTGGCGGTCATGCCTCGATGCCCGAGGGAACGATCAATGCCGTTGGCCTCATCGTGGCGTATCTGCGCGAGGCCGAGGACGCGTTTGGCGCACGCGATGAGCGCCTGCTGACGCCTGCCGAGCACGAGTTTGTCAAGTTTCTGGCCTTTGTGCATGCGGATGCCTATGGCCGCGGCCTGGGTATCGACGCGACGAGCCCCGCGTTTGGCCCGCTCACCTGCAACCCCGGCGTCATCCGCGTGGCGGATGGTCACATTGAGCAGGTAATCGACGTGCGCTTCCCCGATAGCACGAGCGCCGATACCATCCGCGAGCAGCTCGAGCCGCTCGTGGGCCGCTTTGGTGTGACGTGCCAGCTGGGTCGCGCGAAGGTGCCGTTCTCGGTCTCTGCCGATGATCCGGCCGTGAAGGCGCTTATCGATACCTATAACGAGTTTACGGGTAAGCATGCCGAGCCCTTCGCCATGGGCGGTGGCACGTACGCGCGCAACTTTGCCCGCGCCGTGTCGTTTGGCCCCGAGGAGACCGGCCTTGAGCTTCCTGCATGGGGTGGCCAGATGCACGGCCCCAACGAGTGCGCCAACGAGGAACAGCTCAAGCAAGCTCTCAAGATCTATATCGTGGCGATCCTTCGTTTGAATGAATTAGAGCTTTAAGGTTACGCGGTTTCCCAATCTAAGTTGCGGTGGAATAGTTCCTAGAATGGGCCATTTGATGGCCAAACAGGAACTATTTCACCGCAACTTCGTTTTTATTGGTGTAAAAGACTGGCCATGTTTGGCGGCGGGTTTGTTATTCGTTTGTAAAGGCTGGGTCGCGCTTGCGGTAAGGGTCTATCAAAAGCCCGTAAGAAACTGCAGATAAGGCGGTCTTCGCCCGGTCGGGGCCGTATCTTTCCAAACAGCAAAGCGGGCAGGGTGCCCGCGATTCGCATGTATGAAAGGAAGATCATGCTCGATCAGGCTTATTCTCGTCGTCAGTTCCTCGGCCTCGCTGGTGGTCTTGCCAGCATCGTCGGTCTCGGTCTCGTTGGTTGCGGCGGCTCTGGCGCATCCGACGCCGCCGACAAGGGTAGCGCCGCTGCTGCCGAGTCCGTCTCCGGCGAGGTGACCTACGACGGTGCCTCCTCGTTCCAGGCTCTCGTCGAGGCCTGTCTCTTATACACATCTGACGCTGCCGACGATCTTACGCGTGTAGA
>URVF01000055.1 GCA_900551185.1 uncultured Collinsella sp.
ACGAGTTTGTAGCGAGACATTAATAGACCATCCCCATCGCCTCAGCCACCTCGGCAAGCGTTGCCTCGGCGATCTCGTTGGCACGGCGGTTGCCTTCGGCAAGGACGTCCTTCACGTAATCAAGGTCGTTCTCAAAGCGATGACGACGTTCGCGGATGGGCTCGAAGTAGTTGTTGACCGCCTCGGTGACGTATTTCTTGAGCTGGCCAGATCCGCCCATGCCGATTTCTTCTGCAATCTCAATTTCGGACCTGCCGGTGCAGATGGCAGCCGTGGAGGGAAGGCCCGATACGCCGGGGCGGTTCTCGGGATCGAACGTGATCATGCGCTCGGAGTCGGTCTGGCTCTTCTTGATGCGTTTGGCCGTTTCCTCGGCGGTCATCGAGATGTTGATGGCGTTGCCGTAGCTCTTGCTCATCTTGCGACCGTCCAGGCCCGGCAGCAGCGGGGTCTCGGACAGCAGCGCTTCGACCTCGGGAAACACCTTGCCGTAGCGGTTGTTAAAGCGGCGAGCGATGGTGCGGGTAAGCTCGATGTGCGGTAGCTGGTCGCGACCGACGGGCACCACGTTGCCCTTGCAGAACAGGATGTCGCAGGCCTGGTGCACCGGGTAGGTGAGCAGAAGGCCGGTGAGCTCGTGGCCCGAGGCCTCCATCTCGGCCTTTACCGTGGGGTTGCGCGCCAGCTCGGCCTCAGACACCAGTGACAGGAACGGCAGCATGAGCTGGTTGGCTGCGGGCACGGCGGAGTGCGCGTAGATCATGGTCTTGTCGGGGTCGATGCCGCAGGCAAGGTAGTCCATGACCATGTTGTACACGTTGTCCTGGATGTGCTCGGTCGTGTCGCGGTCAGTGATGACCTGGTAGTCGGCGATGAGCACGTTGGTCTTGGCGCCCATGTTCTGCAGCTCAACACGGCCCTTGAGGGTGCCGAAGTAGTGGCCCAGGTGCAGACGGCCGGTGGGGCGGTCGCCGGTGAGCATGGTGAACTTCTCGGGCGTCTTGGCCAGGCCCTCGCGAATGGCGTTGCTCTTTTGCAGCGCGACTTCGTAGCTGTTCTCGTTTGGCATGATTGCTCCTAACGTATGTTCATGGGTCAAGATGATAACGCGTTTATTGGAGGGGTGGTGCGTAAGTAGGCGAGGGGCGGGAGAGGGGCGCGCGTGGTGCGGCATGTGCGATGGGTGCGGCGCGGCCGCGCTTGGCTAACGGTGCCTTGGCACATCCTCGGCAGCTTGCCCTAGAGCTTGTGGTGGCGCTCTTCTTTGCGCTCCTCGGCTGCCTGCTCCTCCTGCTTAAAGGCGGGGTCGTCGGGGGTGACGAGCTCGTCCTCGTGCGTGCGCTTGTTGTAATGGTGGCGTAGCACGGGTTCAAACAGGTGCAGGTGCTTGGCAAAGGCCGCCGAGCCAATGGCAAGCACGGTAAAGATGAGCACGCGCATGGGCACCTCGACCTGGTTAATCGCGGCGGCGCCGGCCGAAAGCATGATGCACCAGGCATAGATGAGCAGCACGGCCTGTTTTTGGTTGTAGCCTTCTTGGATCAGGCGGTGGTGGATGTGGCCCTTGTCGGCCTGCCCAATGCTAATGTGGGCGTGCCTGCGGCGCACGATGGCGCTAAACGTGTCGATGATGGGCACGCCGGCAACGATGAGCGGGATGATAAGCGAGGTGAGTGCGGCGGTGCGGCTCACGTTGAGCAGCGAGATGGAGCCCAGCGCAAAGCCCAGAAGCAGCGACCCCGAGTCGCCCAAGAAGATGCTTGCGGGGTTGAAGTTGTAGCGCAAAAAGGCCAGACAGGCGCCAAAGAGCGCAATGGAGAGCGCGGCGGCGTCGATGCGGCTCGAGAGAACGGCCATCGAAAACATGGTGAACGACGCGATGCCGCAGATGCCCGTGGCCAAGCCGTCGAGGCCGTCGATGAGGTTAATGATGTTGGTGAATGCCACTAGATAGATCACGGTAATGGGGTAGGCGAGCCACCCGAGCATGATCTCGCCGGGGGCAAACGGGTTGACGATGACGCCGATCCGCAGGCCGCCCATGCAGGCGATAAGCGCGGCGAGGACCTGTCCGGCCAGTTTTTGCTTAGGCGTGAGCTGGAAGACGTCGTCGATCGCGCCGGTCGCAAAGATGACGGTAAAGGAGAGCGCCAGCATGGGATAACTAATGTGAAGGCGCGGGTGCGGCACCAGGACGGGTGGCCAGCCTGGGTGCCAGGTGCCTAGGATTTGCACAATGCAGGCAACGACCAGGCCCAAAAACACCGCCGTTCCGCCCAAACGCGGGATGGGCTTGGTGTTGATGCGGCGCTTAGAAGGATAGTCGACGGCATCGAGCTTAATTGCCAAGCGCTTGACCAGGGGCACCGCGAGGAAGGTCGTGATAAAGGCCGCCGCTGCCACGCATAGGTACGGTATGTAGCTCGGGGATGAAGCCATGAATCTAAAAACCGCCAAGCGTCGAAGGAAAAGGTCAGAAGAACGCCATGCGCAAAGGGCATAGCCGAACCATAATACTCGACAAAGGGGGGTGCATGTAATTGCACGCAGCGATAATCACGCGTTTACCAGATATTGGGATGTTGTCGATGGCTTGTCGGGATGCCGGCGGGAATCCATATGGACTGTAATGGTGATTTTCGGCAAAAGAAAACCACCCCCCACGTTACGAAAATGAACCCACCTAAAACAGGTGGGTGCCCTCATCGACTGTTCCAGCGTCCTTAACAACGAAGGATACCTGTACTAGGTACGACTGTGTGGGCTCCCTAAATAAACGCGACGGTTCACCCAGTTGCTCCGCGGGGGGCGGAATACCTACATCATAAAGCGGCACTTTATCGATTCCAGTCTTGACATTACAAAAATCGTGTCGGACGATTACGACGCCTTGGGGCTCGAGCCGTCTACGCGGCCTGGCCCTTTACGTTTGAGCTGCTGAATCGTTGTTTTGGAGCATGTTTTTATGCCGACGTCGTTGACCGAACTTTTTTCGCCCGCCTGCCATTTGTGTCCGCGCCGTTGCGGTGCGGTGCGCGATGAGGGCGCGCGCGGCGTATGCGGTGCTAACGACACGCTCAGGGTGGCCCGCGCGGCGCTTCATATGTGGGAGGAGCCGCCTATCTCGGGCGAGGCCGGTTCGGGCACGATCTTCTTTAGCGGCTGCTCGCTTAAATGTATCTACTGCCAGAACCACGAGATCTCGACCGGCAATTTTGGCCTTGAGATTTCGCCTGAGCGCCTGGTCGAGATTATGCTGGAACTGCAGGACCAGGGTGCCAACAACATCAATTTGGTGACGGCGACGCACTATGCGCACCTGTTGCCCGCCGCGATTGCCGCGGCACGGATGCGCGGACTGGTTATTCCAATCGTCTACAACACGAGTGGTTACGAGCGCGCGAGTGCCGTGGCGGCGCTGGGCGACCTGGTCGATGTGTGGCTCACCGACTTTAAATATGCCGATGCCGGGCTTGCGCAGTCGCTTTCTCATATTAAGGACTACCCGCGCGTGGCCGTGTCGGGTCTGGCCCAGATGGCGCGCGAGATCGATCGCCGCGGGGGAGAGTTGGTGGATGACGACGGGCTCATGAAGCGCGGCATCATCGTGCGCCACCTGGTGCTTCCGGGGCATGCGGACGATTCGTGTCGCGTACTGGACCTAGTGTGGCAGACGGTGGGCGATGTGCCGATCTCGGTCATGAACCAGTACACGCCCAATGCGCTCATGCGCCAGCAGGGCGGCGACCTGGCACGCGCCGTGACGCGCGAGGAGTACGAGCAAGTGCTCGACCATGCCGACGACCTGGGCTTTACGACGATGTTCTGGCAAGAGGGCGGCGCGGTAGACGAGAGCTTCACCCCGGCCTTCGACACCACCGGTGTTCTTACCAGCGCAAAGTAGTGCGTTCGTCGATGATTTTTCTGGGACGGGGATTAAAAAATCATCGAGAGGATCGCCTGCTCGAAAAGTTGCCAAAATAGCTGCGCCCCAAAAAGACTGGTTATTGGGCGTTGACAGTTGGCGAGCCGTAGGTAAAATATCGACTTGTCCTGGGGACGTAGCTCAGTTGGGAGAGCGCTGCCGTCGCATGGCAGAGGCCGAGGGTTCGACTCCCTTCGTCTCCACCCTTGGATTTGATAAGCCGCTGACATTGTGTCGGCGGCTTTTTTTAAAAGAAAGGGCTGTACCATGGCCGAGCTTGAGTCCCAACCATTGTCCGACGAGGAGCGCGCGGAGTTGGAAGAGCTCCGCGCCGAGAAGGCCCGCCGCGAGGCTCGGGAAGAGGCCCGTCGCGAGCGTGAGGAGCTGGCTGCCCTGCGTGCCGAGCGCACGAAGGCCGAGGAGGCCGCCACGAACGCCGCATCCGCATCGGCGCCCGCGCCCGCACCCAAGCCCGCTGCTGCGAAGCCTGCACCTGCCGCGCCCAAACCTCAGCCTAAAAAGGCCGCTCGTCCCAAGTCCGTCGAGCCCAAGCCGAGCCGTGACGAGATGACCTTTGCCCAGCGCATGGTTACCTCCAAGGAGCCTACGGGCGAGAACGAGATCCCTGGCATGGCGCCGGCTCAAAAAATCATCATTGTCCTTGCCCTCATCGCGTTTGTCATCTTTATGGGCTACACGATCCTGACCAGCATGGGCCTGCTCTAACCGATTTGCATCGGGCGTCATGTCCGCATGCTCTGCTCTCGTCCAACCCTTAAATTCTGCACCACACATCCGAAAGGTCGCCCCATGGCTTTGACCGACATCTCGCATCCCACCGACATTGCAATGCTCACCGATCTGTACGAGCTCACTATGGCCCAGGGCCTGTGGGAGAGCGGCAAGGCCAATGAGCAGGGTTGTTTTACCGCGTTTTACCGCGACCATCCTTTTGGCAGCGCCTATGCCGTCATGTGCGGCACCGCCGAGCTGCCCGAGCTGGTCGAGAATCTGCGCTTTACGCCCGAGGATATCGACTACCTCGCCTCGCTCCAGGCCCCTGCTGGCGGTGCGATGTTCAAGTCTGGATTCCTCGACTACCTGCGCGATTTTCGTGCGCATGTAAACATCGACGCCGTGCCCGAGGGCGAGCTCGTCTTTCCGCGCGAGCCCATGGTGCGTGTCACCGGCCCCGCGCTGGAGTGCCAACTGCTCGAGACGGCGCTGCTCAACATCGTCGGGTTCCAGACGCTTGTCGCCACCAAGACGGCGCGCGTGGTGCTCGCCGCCGACGGTCGCCCTGTGGCGGAGTTTGGCCTGCGCCGAGCCCAGGGTCCCGATGGCGGCCTGGCCGTTGCGCGCGCGAGCTACGTTGCCGGCTGCTCCTCTACGTCCAATGTGCTCGCCGGCCGCCGCTACGGTATTCCCGTCTTTGGCACGCATGCGCACAGCTGGGTGATGAGCTTCGATTCCGAGCTCGAGGCCTTCCGCGCCTTTGCCAAGTCGAGCCCCAAGAACTGTACACTGCTCATCGACACCTATGACGTGCGCGAGGGCTGCGAGCATGCCATTACGGTTGCCAAGGAGATGGAGGCGGCGGGCGAGCGCCTGTCGGCTATTCGCATTGACTCGGGCGACCTCGCCAAGCTCTCCAAGTATGTCCGCGGTCGTTTCGATGCCGAGGGCCTGCCCTATGTGGGGATCTCGGTTTCCAACGATCTGGATGAGTACACGATTCAGTCGCTGCTCGACCAGGGCGCGCCCATCGACAGCTTTGGCGTGGGCACCAAGCTCGCGACCTGCTATGACCAGCCGGCGCTGGGCGGCGTGTACAAGCTTTCCGCCCGCCGTGCGAACGAGGCAGATCCATGGACGCCGGTGGTCAAGCTCTCCGAGCAGCCCTACAAGCGCACGATCCCGGGCGTGCAGCGCGTGCGCCGTTATTACGACGGCTTTGGCGGCCCGGTCTGCGACATGATCTACGACGAGGACCATCTGGCGGGGGAGGGCGCCGCGCGCGGCAATACCCTCGTGGCCGTGAATGATGCCGCCCTGGTGACCGACGTGTCCGAACTTGAGTATCGCGAGCTGCTGGTGCCGATCGTGCGCGATGGCAGTGCGGTGGCTCCGCGTGAGAGCATCCAGGACGCGCGCGAGCGCTGTGCTTGGGCGCTCGATCATCTTGACGCAGCTTTCAAGCGCTTCCTGTACCCGCAGACCTATGTGGTGGGCATGGAGCAGGGCCTGGCTCAGGTGCGCGACGAGCTCGTGCGCAAGAACATGGCCGCGGCCTCTGCCTTTCCCTGGGCTCACTAATTCCTTGGGCGGTAGGGGCGAGTCACGCTCCCTTAGCCGCCAGCTCGGCCGTTCGCTGAACAGTTGATTGGTTTGACGTATGACGACTTCTTATAAAACGATGGTGGTAAAGATCGGTTCGTCCACGGTGGTGGGTGCCGATGGCAAGGTCAACCGCGCCTTTATCGGCGGGCTTGCCGATCAGGCCGCAGCCCTGCGCAAGCTCGGCTGGCGCCTGGTCGTGGTGAGCTCGGGCGCTATCGCCTGTGGCTATCCCGTGTTGGGCTTCGACCGCAAGCCGGTCGGTGACCTGCCGAGCCTGCAGGCCTGCGCCTCGGCCGGTCAGTGCATCATCTCGTCGGCCTACGACGAGGAGTTCCATGCGCGCGACCTGCTCACCTCGCTCGTGCTGCTCACGCGCCACGATACGGCCCGCCGCACGTCCTACCTGCACGCGCGCGACGCCCTGCTGCGCCTGGTGGAACTGGGCGTGGTGCCGGTCGTCAACGAGAACGATACCGTCACCGTCGACGAGATCAAGTTTGGCGACAACGACACACTGGCGGCGCTTGTGAGCTGCTTGGTTTCTGCCGATCTGTGCGTGACGCTCTCGGATATCGATGGTCTCTATACTGCCAATCCGCATGAGGACCCCACGGCCGAGTTTGTTCCTGTCGTGCATAAGATCGATGCCAAGATTATCGCCTCGGCGGGCGATTCTTCTACATCGGTGGGCACGGGCGGCATGATTACCAAGATCCGCGCGAGCCGCATCCTGATGACGGCGGGCATTCAGAGCGTGATTTGCTCGGGCGAGGAGCCCGATGCGCTCGTGCGCCTCGCCCGCGGCGAGAGCGTGGGCACGCTGTTCGATCCGCCGGCGGAGCGTCTGGACATCGCACCCCGCAAGCTGTGGATCGCGCTGGGCGACAAGGCACATGGGTCGGTGACGGTTGATGATGGTGCTGCGAAGGCGCTGGTTAGCCGTGGCTCTTCCTTGCTTGCGGTGGGTATTCGCGAAGTCGATGGCCAGTTTGCCGAGGGCGATGTGCTCGATGTGTGCGATCCGAGCGGTATGGTCGTCGCCCGCGGTATCGCCGAGGCCGATTCGGACGTGCTGGAACTTGCTGCCGGTCGCCGCCAAGACCAGATCGCCAGCAACCGCCTGCTCGCTAACCTGGCCGAGAAGCCGGCGATACACAGGGATAACTTGATCGTATTTGCATAAAGAAAGACAGCGCTGCGGATCGTTTCCCGCAGCGCTGTCTTTCTCGTGCCGGCACTTGGGGACGTTCCTTATGCGCCGGCACTTTGGGACACTCCTTAGCTAGAAGATCCGGCGCAGGTCTCCGCGGTTGAGCGCTTCGTCGAAGAGGTGCTTGAACACCGCGCTGCCGTGCAGGCCGTCGTGCTCGAACTCGTTGGTCACCCAGGCATGCGAGTTGCCCACGCGGCTGAGCGTATCGAGCTGCATGCCCGAATCGACGTACATATCGTCGAAATACACCGCGGCCTGGAGTGGCACCTCGTTGCAGGCTAGGCGCTGCGGGTCGTAGATCTTGTCCCAGCTGGTGTCTTCCATCAGCAGGTCCATGGCGGGCTTAAACGGCATAAGCTCGGGCATCTGCTCAAACATCCACGGGAACATGGCCTCGCCGGTAAACATGAGCGGGCGCGCGAGCGTGTCGAACTCGGCACGATGGGCCTTCTCTTCGGCCGCGGCCCAACCAATGGGCATAGTGTCGCCGTCGGCGTATATGAACTCCTGCAGCGTCCAGTACAGCGGATTCGTGCGCGTGTTGGTGCGCTCGAAGGCGCGCATCAAAAAGCTGTCAGATACCGAGGCGCCGCAGGTCAGCGTGCCGTCGCCGTCAACAAAAGCGTGATCGATAATCCAATGCATACGCTCAAAGCTTGGCTTCATGCCAAAGTCGCTGCCCATGAGCTGTAGGCGCTCGACCGTCATCGGCGAGCCGTCGGGCAGCACGGGCTTCTGTGCCTCGAGCGCATCGGCCAGGGCTGCCACGCGCTCGACGTCGGCGGGGTAGCGGTCGTAATACTGCTGCGTCTTGGCGGCCATGCGCGGGAAGGTGTGCGCGTAGACCTCGCTGGCGCTCGCCGGCACGTGGGGGATGCCGCCGCAGGTAAAGCTCGCCGCCACGCCCTCGGGGAAGAGCGACAGATAACTCAACGTCAAAAAGCCGCCGTAGCTCTGGCCGAGCGTGACCCAGGGCTTGCCGCCAAAGCCCACCAGACGCAGGTACTCAAAATCGCGCACGATGGAGCTGGCGAGGTGGCGCTTGAGGAAGTCAGCCTGCGAGCGTGCGGCATCGGAGTCGGCCGCCGTCGCGCGCTCGCCCAGTGCGGCAATCGTGCGCCCGTCTACACAGCTGCTGCGCCCGGTGCCGCGCTGGTCGGGCAGGACGACGCGGAAGTGCTTGACGGCCTCCTCGATCCAGCCGTCGCTTGTGGGCGACAGCGGACGCGGGCTCTCGCCGCCGGGGCCGCCCTGCAAAAACAGGAGCAGCGGCAGATCGTCGTTGATGCGGCCGGGCGCGCAAACCACGCGGTAGAAGAGCTTGATGCTCTCGGGCGCGCCGGCGATTGGTGCCGGCATAGCGCCGCGGCGCATGGTGCTGCCGACGGCCAGGAGCATCGGCTCCAGGCCGCGCCAGTCAAGGGGGACGTCGATGCTGTGGTCCTCGACATAAAGGCCGGGGACGTGGTACGAAGTGATGAGGGCCATGTGAGTCTTCCGTTCGTTGCGGTGTTTCGGGTTGACCAATTCTACCGCCGCGGGCGAGGCCATGCGCAAATCGGCTACCATGGTTGCAAACTTCTAGGAGAAAGGGCCGTCCATGTCGGTCGATATAGCCACGTATGTCCACGATCTTGCCGTTGTCGCCAAGGCAGCGTCGGCCTCGCTTGCCACGGCGAGCGATGAGCAGCTGTCTCTTATACACATCTCCGAGCC
>URVF01000056.1 GCA_900551185.1 uncultured Collinsella sp.
GGCTCGGAGATGTGTATAAGAGACAGCGACGGCGTCTTGCTTGCCGGGTGGCAGTTCTTGGTCGGCGGCCTTGTCCTCACCGCCATCGGCTTTTTGATGGGTGGCGCGCTCTCCCCCACGGCGATTGCCCCCGCCATCGCGCTCATCATCTACATGGCGCTTATCTCCGCGGTCGCCTACTCGCTGTGGTCGCGCCTGCTTGCCGTCAACCCCGTCAGCCGCGTCTCGGTCTTTGGGTTTATGAACCCCGTCTTTGGTGTGGTGCTGAGCGCGCTGCTGCTCGGCGAGGGCGCTGGCACGAGCCCCGTTACCGTCATCGTTGCCCTGCTGTTGGTCTGCGGCGGCATCATCATCGTCAACAAACCCAAAAAAGCCTAGCGAGTTCACCTTTTTAGAGAGGATGTTCGCAAACTTTAGCTTAATGGAGCACACTGGTTCTCGTTGATTTCGTACCGAGTCGCGGCGGCAGACGCCCGTCTCGCCGCACCGCGCCTGGGCATTATGGCCGGTGGCCCCCACAAACGTAAAAGGGGCGCACGACCATCGCAACGGTCGTGCGCCCCTTTTTCTAGCGAACCTTGATGCCGGATTTCTTTTTGGCGTCCTTGATGCGATAGAGCTCCGCATCGGCAGCGCGCAGAAGCTCTTGCCACGTGTTGATCCCATCGCCGTAGCGCGCGTAGCCGATAGACATTCGAAGCGAGCAGGGTGTCTCGGCGCGCGAGAGCTCGTTATTGATCGCCGAACACAGGCGGATAATGTCGTGCTCCGTCACCCCCTTCTGCAGTACGACGAACTCATCACCGCCATAGCGCGCAATAAAGCCGCCGGACGGCGAACAGACGTCCTTGAGTACTGCGGAAACAACCTGAAGAGCATGGTCGCCCTCCACATGTCCATAGCGATCGTTAATCTGCTTAAAGCCGTCGGCGTCCATCATGAGCAGATACACATCTTCGGCCTGATCCACATTTGAAAAGAGCGACAGCATATAGGTCTCAAAACGGTTGCGGTTGTTGAGTCCAGTCAACGGGTCAGTCGAGATCAGTTGCTCCTGGCAGATGATATAGAGCAGCAACATGCTAATCATTATGCCGACACAAAGGCCAGGCACCGAGTATACGATCTGAAAGGTACCGCCCACCAGGGCCGGAATGGCGAAAAATGCCAAGGTTCGATAGATAGCCTTCGTCTGCAGGCTCTCGACCCTGCGAGATTGCACAAACGCATGCAGGGACGTATGTATAACGTAACAGTAGCTGACAATGGGCTGGATCATATAGGCAAAGCCGCGACGATACACGCCCTGCGAATCGATATAGAACAAGGCGTGCGTCCAGTAACTGGTAAAAGCCAGCACGACCACCAGAGCCGTAGGCAACGTTACAAGCACCACCCTATAGCGCGAGGTCACAAGGCGAGAGCCCTGCATCGTCTCGGAATAGATAAACCAAATGAGACACGCGATGGCAAAGAGCGAAAACGAAACCGCGTTGGAAATCCAGTTGGCAGCAATACCCAACGTGCCGTCCGCACCATCCGAAAGCGTCCAGATCATATCGAATAATATGTACGCGGCAGAGGTGTAGCCAAGCATGCTAAACAATAGCTGCAGGGTGCTCGAGAACAAAGAGCGACGACTTCGCGCGGCAAGCCCGATAAGAACAATCATGCATAGCAGGAATATCTCAATCTTGAGTGCCTTAACCACTAGACGCCATCCCTTCAATATCCGAATGGTCAGAATCGCCCAATTCGAATCAGGGCAATAAACACCCCTTTACTCCGCAGGGGTAAAGGGAATCATAGCAAAGCGCCCGAACATCACTGCAAAACAGTTTCTGTTCGGGCGCTCGGACGGCGCGAATTGCACGCCGGAATCAATTATCGGTAACGGCCGTTACTCGCCGTCGATGTCGGTCGCGACGGCCTCCTCGATGGCCTCGACACCGGCAGGCGACAGGTCCTCCTTGCCCTGGCAGAACTTCTTGTCGACCCAGCCGGTCAGAATCGGAGCCATGATTGCCGTGATGATAACGGCAGTGGCGATCTGGGCGTACGCGGTGGGTGCAAGCTCGGCGTAGCGCGGCGCGACCTCGGCGAGAGCAACCGGCGTGGTCATAGCCGTGCCGGCGATGGTGGAGCAAGCCACGGCAGCCTTGCCGTTACCACCGCACAGGCGCTCGAACGCAAAGGTGATGGGACCGACGACAAACAGCGTGACAAGGCCCAGCAAGATGCCGGAAATGCCACCGGTGATAAAGCTCGACAGGCTCATGGACGCACCGAGCTGAAATCCGATGACGGCAATCGCGGGGTTGGCACCGGGAACTAGCAGGTTCTTGATAAACGGGAACAGGTTACCCAGAACCATGCCGATAACGAGCGGCAGGATGGATCCGATGATGGTGCCGACGGGGATGTTGGCGAGACCCGAGACACCGAGGATGATCATGGTGACGGCGGGGCCGGCCGTAAAGAACAGGATACCGACGGCGCCCTGCTCGGACTCATCGCCGAACTCGCCCATGATGCCCGTATAGAGCGCCATGTTGCAAAACGTAATGCCGCCGATGATAGACACGGAGCTCAGACCCAGGAAGTTGTCGTTAAAGAAATATGCCACGCCTAGGCCGAGAGCCGCTGCGACGACCAGCTTGGGAATCAGCACGACGATGCCGGTCTTGATGGCGCCCGGCGTGGACTTGAAGCTGATGCCGGCGCCCACAAACAGCAGGATCGCGGCGACGATGGTATTGGAGCCACCGCGGCAGGCAGCCGTAAAGAAGCCGCCGACCTCAAAAACCTGCGGGCAGAAGGTGTTGAACAAAAGACCGACGATCATCGGATAGATCATGATGTCGCCCGGAATGCGCGGGACCCTGAATTTCTTTTGCTCGTTGGTGGTTGCTTCCTGTGCCATGAAACCCCATTTCCGCTGACGGGGTACAAAAGCCCACGTCACGCTTTGCTACAGTAAAGTTTGACCATGGTACCAGAAGAAATAGACCAGCTCGGTGAAAAATCCGACAAGTTGGGATGGAACGAGATTCGGCGCCCGCGACGCCACCCCTATATAAGGCTCAAGACAATATAGAGTACGATGCCCGAGACGCAGCACCACAGCATCGATTTTGTCTTGACCGCCACGACCACGACGCCGGCGGCCGCAATCCAGGGAACCAAGGCAGGCCAGAGTCCCGCGTCGAACGCGCCGGGGCTCACCAAGTCGTTGGCGACCAGCGCGGCAAAGGCAGCGGGCGGGATATAGCCCAGGGCCTCGGTAATGCGAGGCGACAGGGTCCGCCCGCGCAAGGCGAACGCCGGCGCGATGCGAAAGAACGCGATAGCAGCCCACGACGACAGCCACAGAACCAAGAACTCGTTAACGGGCATCGCGGGCACCTCTTCCGTCAAATACAGCATCGCACGCCAACGCAATGGCAATGCCGGCCACGACGCTTGCCGGCACGGCAATATTCGTGAGGCCCAAGAACTTGCATACGGCGACGGACACCGCGCCCGAAACCGCCGCGACAACGTTGCCGCGCGACAGCCGCTGCGAAAAGAGCAGGCAGATAAAGAGTGAGGTGCAGACAAAGGCTGCAATGGCGGTGGGAACATCGACAACGGCGCCGACGATGGCGCCCGTCGTACACGAAACGCCCCATGTTGCGATAAGGATCACGTTGAGCACGAAGGACTCACGCGGGCCCCAATCCTCCCCTTCAACCAACTTGGCAAGCGAGATGCCGTATGCCTCCTCGGTAAGTGTCGCGGCAACAGCCAGCGTCTGACGCTTCGAGGCACCCCTCAGATGCGGTGCGATCGATGCCGAATATAGCGCAAAGCGCGAGGAGATTGCGGCGACGCTCGCGACGATCGATGCTGCAGGCACACCTGCCAGCCAAAGATTGCAGATCATAAACTGCCCGCTGCCCGTCACGAACGTGCTGCTCAGAGCAAAAACCATCCAGGGTTCCATTCCCGTCTGCGCCATGATCATTCCGCACGGCGCGGCTATCGCAACATAGGTAAGCATCACCGGCCAGATGGTTTTAACGATTTTGAGCACCATAGCGTTCCTCGTCCCGACAATCTTTCCGAGCCGCATTCGACGACACGGCAGAATCATCGCCCGGCGGCAATAAAGTTCGCCTACAATTGGCACCGGATCGAAAGACAAAGAAAGACACAGCTTTTTAGGAAGTCATTATGACAGCTATCGATCGAACGACGGCAGTCGCGGCCTTCAAGACCTATACCGATGCCTACGATGCCGCCAATCCGCGTATCGCGCTCAAAATCGAGCATACGTACCACGTTGCCGAGGCATGCGATGCCGTGGCACGCGAACAGGGTTGGTCACCGCAGGACATTGACCTGGCGTGGCTTTGTGGGCTGTTGCACGATATGGGCCGCTTTGAGCAGCTGCGACGCTGGGATACGTTTAAGGATGCCGAGAGCATGAGCCATGCGGCGTTGGGCGTCGAGGTTCTCTTTGGCGAAAACCCTGCAGACGCGCCCGCGACAACAAGTATCCGCGACTTTATCGACGATCCGGCAGAAGACGAACTCATTCGAGCGAGCATTGCCCATCACAGCGATTTCCGTCTACCCGCGCAGCTCGACGAGCGAACGCGGAGCTTCTGCGATATCGTGCGCGATGGCGACAAGATCGACATCATGCGAACCATCGCCGACAGCACCGTCGATACCATCCTCAAGGTTGATGAGGATACATTTCTCGCCAGCCGGTTCTCGACACCGGCGCTCACCGCCTTTGACGAGCGCCGCTGCGTTGCACGCGACGAACGCGGTGAGGCCGCCGACTACCTGGTAGGGCTTATCTGCTTTATGTTTGAGCTCGTCTATCCGGCAAGCCGCGCGCTGGCGCGCGAGCAGGGCGATATCTACCGCCTGCTCGACGCGCCCTTTGGCATTACGCGGCCCTTTACCGACCCCGCCACGCAGGCAACCTGGAGCCGCCTAAAGGACGAGATGCGCGACTGGCTGGCGCGCGCCTAGCGTTCAAGCTGGGCCAGCAGCTCCTCGACGACCTCGACGGCGTCCCCAACAACCTTGTACTGGGCAGCACCGAAGATGGGGGCATCCGGGTCCTCGTTGATGGCGATAATGCACTCCGCCCCACCGATGCCGGCAAGATGCTGGATGGCGCCCGAAACACCGATACTCACGAGAAGCTTGGGCGAAACCGATACGCCGGTCTGGCCAATCTGATGGCGATACTCCAACCAGCCGGCCTCCACGACAGGTCGCGTGCAACCAAGCTCGGCTCCCAGGGCCTCGGCAAGCCTTCGCATCAGTGGCAGGTTTTTCTTGGAACCAATGCCGCGACCCACCACGACCAGGCGCTCGGCATCGGCGATCGAAGCCTGCTGCCCCCACTCCTCGGCGGGAATCGAAATCTCGACACGAGCCCTGGCGTCTTCCGCAAGCATCACCTGGGTGATCGTGCCGGAACGGCCGTAGTCGAAGTCGGGAGCCTTAAAGATACCGGGGCGCACCGTTGCCATCTGGGGACGATGATTGGGGCAGACAATGGTGGCCATCAGGTTGCCGCCAAACGCCGGACGCGTCTGTTGCAGCAGTCCCGTCTCCGTATCCATCGAAAGTACGGTGCAGTCAGCCGTAAGGCCCGTCTGCAAACGCACGGCAACGCCGGGTGCCAGTTCGCGGCCAAAAGCGGTCGCACCGTATAGGATGGCCTCGGGTTTGCGTTCGGCTACCAAATCGCAGATCAAGCTGGCGTAGACCTCCGCATCGTTTTGGCGCAGGCGCTCGTCGCGACAGGCCAGGACTTCGTCGGCGCCCGCGCAAACCAGATGCTCCAGGTCACCGAGAGAACCCTCGGGGCCCATGCCGGCCAGTGCCACCAGACGGCAGCCACGAGCATCGGCAAGCTCGCGGCCCTTGCCCATAAGCTCATAGGCAACGGGAGTCACCGTATCGTGCTCGTCGGTCTGCACGAATACCCAAATGTCTCGATACGCATCGAGGTCAACCGCGCCGGCGGTCTCGTCACGCTCGATCGAGATAGCGTTGACAGGGCAGGCGTCGACGCACCCACCGCATAGGATGCAGCCGTCGGTTACGCGGGCGCATCGGCTGGGTCGTTCGCCTTCCACTACGATGCCGCCCGAGGCACAGGCGCGAACGCAGCGACCGCAGCCGATACAGGTTTCGCTATCGACAATCAGTACGCTCATCTATGCCATCCCCTCGATAATCTTGGCAAGTTTTACCGCCTGCTCGGACGCCGTTCCCTCAACGGCCTCGCACGTTTGGTCACGGTCGGGCACAAACGAGCGCACGACCTGTGTCGGCGACCCGGCAAGACCGCAACGCGCGGGGTCGGCGTTCACGTCGGCGGCACTGACCACGCGCACGTCAGCCTCCTCTGCCGCGCGAATACCGGCAATACTCGGCATACGCAACTGGCCAATCTCCTTGGCAGTCGTCATCGCGCACGGCATCTCAAGATACACCGTCTCCTCGCCGGCATCGCATCCGTGAATGAGCGCCAGCGAGCCACAGGTCGTAAAGCCCGCGCTCTGCACGCAACTCACGTCGGTCACGCAGGGAATCTCAAAGGCACCGGCAAGCTCGGGACCAATCTGGGCCGTATCGCCATCCACCGCCATCTTGCCGCAGATGAGCAGGTCGAAGTCCTCGTCGAGCGCCTCGATGCCGCATTTGAGAGCATAGGTGGTCGCCAGGGTATCGGCACCTGCAAAGGCGCGATCGGTCAGCAGCAGCGCGTCGTCGGCGCCTCGGGCGATGCAGTCGCGCAGCAGCGACTCGGTCGCGGGGATGCCCATCGACACCACCGTCACGCGCACATCCATGCCAAAGCCGATAAAGTCGTCCTTCAGCGCCAGCGCGCATTCCAAAGCGCTCGCATCAAAGGGATTAATGACCGCCTGCTTGCCATCGCGCACGATGGTATTGGTCTTGGGGTCCATCTTGACCTCGGTGCTGCCCGGCACGGCCTTGACGCACACCACCATATGGAAATCGCTCATCTTCACGCGCCCCCTTTCTGGACGAGCTCATCCAAGAGCTTCTCCGAAAACAGGTTGCCGCGACCCAGCTGCCCGTCGGGATCGAGCTGGAGCTTGAGCCGCGCCGACTCGACCATGGCCTCGTGACCGTACATCGTCTCTAAGAAGCCCGCCTTGATCTTGCCGACGCCGTGCTCGGCAGAAACGGCACCGCCCATAGCCGTTACCTCCGCAGCCCACTGGGCAAACAGCTCGCCACCGCGACGGTAGTCCTGCGCATCGCGCGGCAGGATGTTCACATGCAGATGGTTGTTACCGATGTGCCCCCAGGCAGCAGATTCAAGCCCGCTTTCGGCCAGTGTGCGGCGATAGAGGGCCACGACATCGGCAAGGCGTGCATTGGGCACCGACATGTCCGAACCCAGTTTGGTGATGGTGGGATCCGTGCGGCGACGCTCGTCGATAAGCATGTTGACGCTCTCGGGGACCGCATGGCGGAAGAACCGCTGGCACTCGCGATCAACCTCGGTGCGCGCGACCCATGTCGCATCGTCGCGGCCACCCGCAAACTCGAGCACCCATCCCAGGTGGTACAGTTCCTCGGTCGCCTGGGCCTCGTCATCGCAGTCGAGCTCCACGTAGACACAGACCTTGGCCTCTTTGTCGAGCGCCGGCAGCGAGGCAAACGCCGTCGACTGCTCGCGCTGGCGACGTAGAATATCCAGGGCGCCAGCGTCGAAGTACTCGATGGCAGCCGCATGGGACAGGACGGGACGCATGGAATCGGTAAAGGACACGGCCTTGTCTTCGCTATTGAAAAAGCAGCTCACACCCCAAACGACCGCAGGCGCCGCCTGCAGGGCAATCTCGAGCTCGGTGATAACGCCGAGCGTGCCGCAAGCACCGATAAAGAGGTCGATGGCGTCCATTTCGTCCGCAACGAAATAGCCTGAGGCATTTTTTGTCTTGGGCATGGTATAGCCGGGAAGATCGAGCTCGAGCGTACGGCCCACTGCCGTCACGAGCGACAGGTGGCGGCCCTGGGCAAAAGCCTCGCCGCGCTGAAGCTCAAGCAAATCGCCATCAGCCAGCGCGACGTGGAGTCCCGTGATATGTGGGCGCATGGGACCGTAGGCGTAGCTGCGGGCACCAGAGGCGTTACATGCCGCCATGCCGCCCAGACAGGCAGATGCCTCGGTGGGATCGGTGGGAAAGAACTGCTCGGGGGCCTCTTGGAACTCCTCGTAGGCCTCAAGCGATGCCTGGTCCCAACCAGCAGTCGGCAGCACCTTCTTGCTCAGCTGCTTGCGCAGCTCCGAGAGCACAACGCCCGGCTCCACGCGCAGCAGAAATTGGCCTTGTTCATCGCGGCGAAGGCCCAAGTAGCGATTCATACGGGAAGTATTGAGGATATGCCCGCCGTGGGGCACGGCACCGGCGGCAAGGCCGGTTCGGGCGCCCTGAACCGTTACCGGGACACGCTCGGCATGGAGCTTTTCCAAAATGGCACGGACCTCGTCTTCCGTTGTCGGAAACGAGATGCTCGAGGCCTCGCCCGATGCGCGAGACTCATCGCGACCATACTCTTCGAACTCGTCGGTGAAGGGTTTGATGGTTGCAGACACGCGAACTCCCCCTTTAGCTAACTACAGTGTTTGCAGGGAGATGTTACCGCATCGTTTCGTCGACGTGTTCGAGACCGTCTCCATAATTGGCGATTTTTACGTTCGTGCAATTCGGCGAGCGGCTTGATTTCCTCGGCAGACGATGCTTTTGACACATATGGCCCCGCCGTCGCCGACCGCGCGATTGTCGCTCGAAAAAAGTTGGAGTATTTTTTGCCGCCTTTTACCTGCGGAGACACCAATCCGTCAAGCATTTGGTCAGCAATTGGTCAAGTAGTGGCTGATACCGTCGGCATCGACAGCCAAAACCGACAGAAGTTTTGGCCCCAGAAGCAGGGAGGTTCCCATGGCCTGTCTCTTATACACATCTCCGAGCC
>URVF01000057.1 GCA_900551185.1 uncultured Collinsella sp.
GATCTACACGCGTAAGATCGTCGGCAGCGTCAGATGTGTATAAGAGACAGAAGCCCTTCTGCGCCACCGAGGCGCAGGCGCTGGAAGTCTTCCGCGCTGCCGAGGCAGCAGGTGTCGTGGCCCTCGAGGCCATGCGTCCCCTCCACGATCCCGCCTTCCACGCCATCGAGGACGCCCTGGGCGAGATCGCCCCCATCCGCCGCGCCTCATTGCGCTTTGGCAAGTATTCCTCGCGCTACAACGAGATTCTCGCGGGATGCGCCACCAATATCTTCGACTGCAATATGGCATCGGGTTCCCTCATGGACATTGGCGTCTACGCCGTCGAGCCCATGGTCGAGATTTTCGGCATGCCCTCCGGCCTTACGAGCATGACTACTCTGCTCGACCCCACCACGCGACAGCTCACGCACGGCCCCATCGACGGCTGCGGTTCCATCCTCGCCAGCTACGGCGGAGGCCGCATCTCCGTCGAGCTCGCGCACTCCAAAATTACGAATGACCTGCTGCCCTCGCAGATCGAAGGCGAGCGTGGCACTATCCAGATCGACCATCTGTCCACGCCCCGCAACGTCCGCATCGACTATCGCGGCGATGTCGTACGCGGCTCGGCGACCGAGGCGCCGCGCGGACAGGGCGACAACGGCCGCGTGCTCGACCTGCCCGAATCGAGCAACACTATGGAATACGAACTCACAGACTTTATCACCGCCATCGACGGCATCGATAACGTTAAGGAAGAGATTTGGGAGACCCCGGCGGGACGCCACGAGCTTGGCCACTACCGCGATGTCACGCTCGTCTCACTGCGCATCATGGATGCCGTGCGCCAGCAGGCCGGCATTACCTTCCCGGCCGACGCAGGCAAGCAGGCATAGCGATGGGCCTCTTCGATACGTTCTTCTCCAGCGTCACCGGCGGCAGTCGAGAGCCTCAAAAACCATCAAACGTCGAGCTCGAGCTGCGCCGCAGGCTTACCGTACTCGCAAGCGACGAGGCCACTCAAGACACTCCCCTGCGCTATTTCCTGCGCTGGGCGGGGCAAGTCCAAGGCGTTGGTTTTCGCTTTACCAACACCAACCTCGCACAGGCACGCGCACTCACCGGCTGGGTGCGTAACATGGAAGACGGCTCAGTCGAGATGGAGATACAGGGAACTCCGGCAAACGTCCTATCTCATCTCGAGGCGCTTCATGCCTCCTACGAGCGCATGGGAACGCGTTTTCGCCTTGTAGACGCCCAGGCCCGAGCCCCACTTGCCAATGAAGACGGTTTCAGTCCTCATTATTAGTATTGTGTGCTAAATACGGTATCATTTACCTACGACCGTTAATAGAAAAGAGGCGAGGCGCATGGCGGTGCAAAGAAGGAATACCAAGCAGCGAAAGCTGGTTCTTGACGCCGTGCGCCAAAGCTATAACCATCCCACCGCCGACGAAATCTACAACGCCGTGCGCGAACAGGATGACAAGATCAGCCGCGGCACGGTCTACCGCAACCTCAATCTCTTGGCAGATGCCGGCGAGATTCTCTCCATCAAGACGCCGGGCGGCAGCCGCTTCGATCGCACGATCGAGCCGCATGCGCATATCATCTGCACCTCGTGCAGCCGCGTCATCGACGTACCGCTCCCCTTCGATGCCCAGCTCGACGCCAAGGCGTCCGAGCAAATCGGCTGGCACGTCACGTCGCACTACACCATCTTCGAGGGTCTCTGCCCCGACTGTAGGTAGATGTTCGGGACATGCCTTAAAATCCACCTTTCCGCACTTTGCAGCAAAAAGTAGATTTCTAGACATGTCCCAAATGTCTACTCAGCAAGTAGACGACGCAGCTCTTCTTCGACCGTGCGCACGTAGCGGACGCGGTCGTTAATGCCACGCATAGAGGGGTTGCAGCTCTCCATCAGATAGGGATGGCCCACGACGTTGAGCATGTCGCGATCGTTTTCGTTATCGCCAAACGCCATCATCTCATCGGGCGAAATACCCAGGGCACGACCGTAATCGGCAAGCGCGGAGCCCTTGCCCGAATCGAAACCGATAAAGTCCGTCCATTCGGTTCCCGACGTCATCACGTCAACACGGTCGCTAAAGAGGCGCTCGAAATACTCCAGGGCCGCCGGCTGATCCACCTCGGGCGTCTGGAAGGCAATCTTAATGACGTCCTCGTCGATGTCCTCGGGGCGGTCGACCACCGCCACATCGCAGTGGACCTCATAGCGCAAATGATCGACGAATGCATCGTTGCCGCTCATGGTGTAGAGGTGTCCCTCACATGAAAGGGTCACGTCGGCATGGGGATACGCAACCACGGCATTCGCGATATCCATAGCAAGGCTACGCTCCATGGAACGCTTGACAACGGCACGCCCCTCGCTCATCACCAGGGCTCCGTTTTCGCATACATAGGCGAGCTCATCGGCCACCGGGACAAACAGGTAGCGCAAGCTCGCATATTGACGGCCGCTCGCCGGCATAAACACGATACCGCGACGATGCAGCTCATCGATGAGCTCAAAGGCCTCGGAACGCGGCTCGCGCTCCCCCGGATGCAGCAACGTGCCGTCCAAATCGCATGCAATCAGCTTGATTCCTTCAAGACCCATATGCTTTCCCCCACAGCATCTCATCAACAGAAAGACGGACTTTGAATAGTTGCCTCTCAAAGTCCGTCTTACTTATACGCACGTTAACCGCGCGCCTTCTTTACGATCGTAAAGTCTGGAGCCATACTCACAACGGCATCCGCCGCACTCGACGCAAAGCGCCGGTCCGAATCGAGTTCACGGATAACCCTCGAGAGCCGAACGCCCTCGACGCCCCGGAGCATGCGGCCCAAAACAGGCTGCACCGGCGTATACATGCGCACGGTATGCTCGTCCGAATCGCCTCGGAAAAGCGGCGCATGCATATTGCCGATCTCCCAGCACGCATGCGCGAGCGCAATCGGGTCCATGCGGTCAACTTCGACCAAATAAACCTCGGCGCTGCGCAGGCGCACGACAACCGCCACGGGTACCGCACCCGTGTGGTCGACGGCGAGCACGTCGCCGTCGACAAGACGACCGCCGTCGGCAGTATCCAGCCGAACATCGACCGTGCGCCCCAGCTCCGTCACGCCCACAAACGCGCATACATCAGCCTGGTCCCAATCGAGCAGCAGATCGTCAACTTCAAAGACGCCGCCCAGCTTCCGGCGAAGCAGAAGTTCATAGGACGGATCGTTGAGATTTCCCAAGCATGTCGTCGAAACCAAGCGCTCAGGCATACTCTAACCCTCGACCTCAACAAGCTCGATATCAAAGTTGAGATCCTTGCCGGCCAACTCGTGGTTGGCGTCGAGCGTCACTGCCTCGGGCGTCACGTCGATGACCACGGCGGGGACGGGCATGCCGCTCGGCGTGGACAGGAAGAGCTTCATGCCCTTCTCGATCTGCTCGATGTTGGGAACCTGTTCGGCCGGGAAGGTAATAACCATCTCGGGATTGTGCTCGCCGTAGGCATCGGCAGCAGGAATGTGCACGGTCTTCTTCTCGCCCACCTGCATGTCGACAACAGCGGCGTCGAAGCCCTTGATCATCTGACCGGCGCCGCAGGTGAACTCCAGCGGCTCGCCGCGATCGTAGGAGCTATCGAACTGCGTGCCGTCATCGAGCGTGCCGCGATAATGGGTCTTGACCTTCTTGCCCTGGTTGGACATGGTAACCTCCGTGATAAGGGCGGCGCACAACGCGGGCCGCCGTGAACATATGGCGCTAACTATACCCTAGTCATACAATTCAATGACAGTTTGCAAAGAAACGCTGCAACCGGAGGAACCATGGCATATCCCGTATTTGACCTACACTGCGACACCGCCGACCGAATCGGCTGGGCCACGCTCGATCTCGACCTGCGCTTTACCGCCGGCACCGACGGTTATTTCCCCGGCGACGAAACGCATCCGCAAGATTTCGACCTCATCGAGGGTAACGCCTGTGCCATCTCGCTCGCAAAGATCGGCAACACGCCGTGGGCACAGTGCTTCGCCACGTTTGTCCCCGACGAGATTCCCACCGCCCACGCCGCGCGCTTCCAGGCGCAGATCATGGCGCATATGAGCGGCCAGGCAATGCTCAACCACGACCGTATGGTCAACGTGCGCAGCGCCGCAGACATTCGCCCCGCGCTCAAGGACGGCAAGGTCGCTTGCATCCACACCATCGAAAACGCCACGTTCTTTGCCGAGGACCCCGCGCTGATCGAAGTGCTCAAGAGCTTGGGCGTGCTTATGTCGTCACTCAGCTGGAATGCGCAGGGGCCGCTCGCGAGCGGCCACGACACCCACGCCGGCCTCACCGCCGCCGGCATCGAGGCACTTACGCAGATGGAGCACGCCGGCATGGTACTCGACGTCTCCCACCTCAACGATGAGTGCTTTGACGAGGTCGCCGCCCGCGCCACGCGTCCCTTCGTCGCCAGCCACTCCAACTCCCGTGCTGTTTGCGGCGCCAAACGCAACCTTACCGACGACCAGTTCCTCACCATTCGCGACATGGGTGGCATCGTCGGCCTCAACTACTGCAGCGAGTTCCTTTCCAACGACGCAACCGACAAGACCGCCGCAGACGTCACCTTCGACCAGCTGGCGGCACATATCGAGCACTGGCTCGACCTGGGCGGCGAGGACGTCATCGCGCTCGGCGGCGACTGGGACGGTGCCACGGTGCCCGCCTTCCTCTCCGATGCCAGCAAGATGCCCGAGTTCCAGAACATGCTCTCCAAGCACTTTGGCAAGACCGTGATGCAGAAGCTCTGCAGCGACAACGCGCTTGCCTTCTTTGAGCGTTATTAATTTCACATCCCTTGAGCGGGCCGGCATGCCGAACGGTCGGCATGCCGGCCCGTCCCCAATCTGAAGGACCGCTTTTGACGCAGCAGTTTACGATTTCCGTATCCCGACCGGATGGGACGCCCATCCCCGTCGTCGTTACCAAAAAGCGCGTCAAGAACTTCAACCTACGCGTCACATCGAGCGGCGAGGTCCACGCCAGCGCACCGCTCGGCGCCAGCCGCGAGCGTATCGAAGCGTTTGTGAAGCGCAACAGCGCCTGGATTATCAGCCGACTTGTCCAGCGCGAGCAACGTCAGACGACGGCACAGGAGTCGCTCAGTCCCCGCTCGATCATTGCACTTTGGGGCAAGCCCATCACGGTACAGGATGCACTCGATCACAACTTTGCATCACCCGCACCGCGGCCCAAGCAGGCCACCTTCGCAAGTTTTATGGGTACCGACGAGCCAAGTGGGCGCGCGCAGGCAAAGCAGCGCACAGCCCTCGACGGCCTAACACCCAAAGATCTCCAGACCCGCATCGACCAACTCTATGCATCCGAGGTCACCGCAGCGCTGCGCGATATGGTGCACGCGTACGAAATCGCAATGGGCGTCACCGTGGCCCGCGTTTCCGTGCGCAGCATGAAAACGCGCTGGGGCTCGTGCACGCCCAAAACCGGCGCCATTCGCATCGCACGAGAACTTGCCGCCTATCCCGCCGAATGCCTCGACATGGTTGTCGCCCACGAGCTCGTCCACCTGCTCGAGCCGAGCCACAACCAGCGGTTCCACGCCCTGCTCGACACATACTGCCCCAACAATAGAGCTCTGTCGCAGCGGCTCAAGCAGCCGCCCCTCAACAAGCTCTAGCGTCGACTAGCGCACGCGCTCGATCTCGACACCGCAGCTTGCCAGGGGAAGACCGACGGGCGCCCAAGGCTTATCGAGCTTAACGCGCACGCCAAGCAGCAAGGGGTAACGACGCAGCAGCATCTGGGCCACACCCTCAGCTGCAGCCTCGATGAGCTTAAACGTATGCTCGCGCAGATAGCCATCGACATCGTGGCATACCGAGCCGTAGTCAATCGAGGCGTCCAGGTTATCGTGCTCCCCCGCTGCACGCAGGTCGGCATAGAGCACCAGGGACACGATGAACTTCTGGCCCAGCGCGTTCTCTTCGGGATATACGCCGTGGTTAGCAAAAACCTCAAGACCTTCAACGGTGATGCGGTCGGCATGGCGCAGATCGTCATAGCTCACGTGGGGAACCGCCGTTGCGGTGGATATTTCGCCCCTTCCACGGCGGGCGAGCTCAGCACCTTCAGTCTTGGTTGCATTCTCGGGCAGTTTCTTATTGCTCATCGCGATCGTCTCCTTCGTTTAGAACCCCGACCGCGTAAACTAACTACACGCGAATCGACAGGTTCTTTTTATCATCGCTCCAGTTGCAAGCATTGCGCGCGGGGCATGCAAAGCAGGCGCGCGACGCTTTGTCGGCTGCATAGAGCAGACGCGCAAGCGGTTGGCTGTTCACGCGCAGCTTTCGATGGCCCAGAATGGCCGTCTTAATGGCTGCGGCATCGGCCGGCTCAAACGCCACATCATCGGGCATGCCGCCGAGAATCGCATCAGCGACGCGTTCGCTTGCAACATCATGGGATATACCCGATTCATACTGTTCATCTTTGCCGATATCGTGAAGAAGTGCCGTGGCGTAGATGACCTCGCGGTCAAATTCGAGCTGTTCCTCAAGATTCTTGATCCACATAATGCGAGCGACATCGAGCAGATGGTCAATACCGTGGCGGCAGAAGATGCGCCCCGATTCCAACTGT
Source organism: uncultured Collinsella sp. (assembly GCA_900551185.1). Taxonomy (GTDB): domain Bacteria; phylum Actinomycetota; class Coriobacteriia; order Coriobacteriales; family Coriobacteriaceae; genus Collinsella. The sequence goes on from URVF01000057.1 coordinate 6,653, forward strand.
GCAATGTTGCCCAGGTGCCGACGGAACAGCCCGTTGGCACAAATGTAATCAATGCGAGGCATGGCACCAAAGGGAGTCAGGCCCGAAGCCATAAAGCCGCGACGCGACGTCCCCTCATCGGTCTTCGATGTAAAGTCGTTGACGACCCTCATGCTAACGGCCCAGCATCCTAAAGAACCGCTCCTCGAGCGCAGGATCAGTCTCAAAGACGCCGCGGCGAGCGAGCGTCACGGTCTTGGTGCCGGGCTTTTGCACGCCGCGCATGGTCATGCACATATGCTCGGCTTCCATGAGCACAATCGCTCCCTGGGGAGCGAGATAATCCATGAGAGCGTCGGCAACCTGTGCACACAACTGCTCCTGCAGCTGCAGACGACGGGCATAGACCTCAACCGTGCGGGCGAGCTTGGAAAGCCCGGCCACCCGACCGTTAGGGATATAACCAATGGCGGCCTTGCCATAAAACGGCAGCAGATGGTGCTCGCACAGCGAGTAAAACGTAATGTCGCGCTCAATAACCAAGTCGTTCGAAGCGACGGCAAAGGTTTTGGACAGGTGCTCCTCGGCACTCTGATCCATACCGCCGGCGATCTCACCATACATACGGGCAACGCGCGCCGGGGTCTCCAGCAGGCCCTCACGAGTTGGGTCCTCGCCTATGCCCTCAAGCAACAGCTTAATGGCGGCCTCGACTTTTTCCTGATCGACCATCTGGGCCTCACTTTTCCGATTTTGCGTTCGCGCTATGGTACCACGCCCTTTGGCATCGGCCACAAGCTACATAGTATGGGTCGAATAGACTGGATCGTCCCGCCAAAGCTCCACAGCGTCGCAAAGCGCAACGCCCTCGCGCACAGCACGGGCGCGCGTGGCGTTCATATCAATCACGCGCTGATTGCTCGAGCCCCTAAAGCGCAACGAGATATCGTACAGATCCTGAACGAACGGGCCGTCCACCAACATGTCGAGGCAGGCCAGGATACGGTCCGTCACCTCGGTATGATGACGGCCACCCGGCATAAGCTCCTCGAGCACGTCGCCGGTAAAGCACCAAATGGTCTTTTCCGACCCCGCAGGATAGGCCGCACGCACGCGTTCGATAAAGTCAACAAGCCCCGCCTGATTCTCGGGCTCCATGGGCTCGCCACCCAGAATCGTCAGGCCATCGATAAAGGGATGATCGAGACTCTCGATAATTTTGTCCTCGACGGCGCGATCGAACGGCTCGCCCGCAGCAAAGTCCCACGCGACGGAGTTAAAGCAATTCTTGCACCCGCGACGGCACCCGCTCACAAACAGAGAAGTACGAACGCCTTCCCCATCAGCAATGTCGAAATACTTAATGTTCGCGTAGTTCATAGGTAACTCTCCCGGGAGGCCGGGACATATCTTCCCGTCCTCAAACATTCTCGGCCTTCGGCCTGCGAAACTGCGGGCGGGACGATATGTCCCGGCCTCATGCAAAGGGTAACTCAATGAACGAAGCGAACATCGAGCATAGGGTTCGAGATCTAATAAAAACTGGGTTGCGGCTCAACCGCCATCGCAAGTAAATCGCAGCTGCAGCTCGAATTATCTCCGCTACGAACTTCGAGGAGTGAGCAGACCGCATGCCGCATCTCAGCTACGTCAACTTGGCTGAGCCGGGAGCGGTATTAGAGATGCAGCACGCGGTCGCGGATCTCCTCGGTTCGGCCCTGGTTCCAGAATTGAGTACCGATGTAGCCGCACGTACGACGGGCGACGTTCATCTTCTCCTGATCGCGGTTGCCGCAGTTGGGGCACTCCCACACCAGCTTGCCGTCATCCTCGACAATCTTGATCTCACCGTCGTAGCCGCACACCTGGCAGTAGTCGCTCTTGGTGTTGAGCTCGGCGTACATGATGTTGTCGTAGATGTACTGCATCACGCGAATGACAGCCTTGAGGTTGTCCTGCATGTTGGGAACCTCGACGTAGGAGATGGCACCGCCCGGCGAAAGCTGCTGGAACATACCCTCGAACTTAAGCTTGTCGAATGCGTCGATCTCCTCGGACACGTGGACGTGGTAGCTGTTGGTGATGTAGCCCTTGTCCGTCACGCCCGGGATGATGCCAAAACGACGCTGCAGGCACTTGGCGAACTTGTAGGTCGTCGACTCAAGCGGGGTACCGTACAGCGAGAAGTCAATATCGCTTTCGGCCTTCCACTCCTGTCTCTTATACACATCTCCGAGCCCACGAGACTAGGCATGATCTCGTA